>CAIVNT010000313.1 GCA_903907305.1 uncultured Ignavibacteriota bacterium | reverse complement strand
TCGCGCCTTCATCCTTGAAAAAATTTCCGATCGGAATATCGCGCCATCGCACATCTTTTTTGTCATCCTTCGAAAGGGGAAGATACGGCCAGACCTGAGCGGATGAATCACGAAGCCACATCGCGTGGATATCGCCGGTGATGACAAACGTATCGGGCTTACCATTACGCGTTCCGGTCTCAACAGTAGTATCGAGCGTATTCGGATAGCAATTCTCAAAGAGCCAGCGGAGTTCATCATCCGCGATGGATTTCTTTACGGAAGAGATCGTTGATTCAACAGAATCGCTTACGAATTTACGCTGACCCAGCGGTGGACGGAGTGAGACGAATCTATCGGTTGCTGTGAGTAATTGAAAAGGGGAAAGCCCTGCGGCGATACCGGCAACGGATACACCAGTGATTTTCATGGCGGTTCGGCGTGTGATCATAACTGCTCCAAAGTAGTGACTCACAATAACAATTTTTCCCATAAAAATCTTAAAGGGAAGTGAACTCAGCCCTCTATGTATTCTCTTGCCCTTGCACCAAGGAAAAACTAAATTATGCTCGAAATCAAACATGATTCGCACATAACTTCGATCGACTTAAAACAAAAATGTATTCCTTCATCTGTCTTTTCGTATGTATTTATCCCTTCTTCCATCCGCAAGGTGTGGATGCTTTGGATTCATCAGTGGTGATCGTTCCATTGGGTGGTAACTCGTGGGTTACTGCAACAAGCAAATCAGACTCGGAAGAAGTGAGCGACGACGGATGGATGAATTGGAGCAGTACAAAGGCACAATTCAGTACATTCATAAAATTGCGGAAGTGCGGTTCGTTGATGGTCTCTGCACTTGTGCGTGTCCCGGATGGTAAGAGTGCCATCCAATGCACTATCAATAATTCTTCGAAAGTTACTATTGCGCGCGGAGGGAATTGGACTGAATATCCTTTCGGCTCGTGGAACATCACAGATACAGGGTATCTCCGTCTGGATTTTCGTGGATTGAAAAAGACCGGTAAATTCTTTGCAGAGATAAAAGAATTACGTCTTTCAGGTTCGGCGGTCGATCAAAACACAGTGTTTGTAAAGAATAATGATGGAAATTATTTCTATTGGGGAAGACGCGGCCCGTCGGTTCATATTAATTATGACGGAGCCGAAACAGGGGATTCAGTGGAATGGTTCTACAGTGAGATCACCGTCCCCGAAGGTAATGATGTTATCGGCTCGTATTTCATGGCGAATGGATTCAAAGAAGGATATTTCGGTATCCAGGTAAATTCGGAGACAGAACGGCGTGTTCTTTTTTCGGTGTGGAGTCCGTTCAAAACGGATGACCCATCGGCAATTCCTGTTGACAAAAAGATCGGGTTGATGAAAAAAGGGAGCGATGTCCATGCCGGTGAATTCGGCAATGAAGGTTCCGGCGGACAAAGTTATTTTGTCTTTCCATGGAAGTCAAAGAATACTTATCGTTTTCTACTGCATGCTCAACCGGGTGCAGATGATCACACAATATTTACGGCATATTTTTTCGCTCCTGAAATGGATCGCTGGCAACTGATCGCATCATTTGACCGTCCCGCAACAAATACATATCTCACCAAACTCCATTCCTTCCTCGAGAACTTTGAACCGAACACAGGCAATATCACACGCAAGGCGTATTACGGAAACCAGTGGGTGAAGGATAAGCAAGGTAAATGGAAGCCGCTCTCTATGATGACCTTCACCGGAGACGCAACCGCACAAAAAGGGTATCGTTTGGACTATAGCGGCGGTGCAGAGGAATCAAAATTCTTTCTGCGAAACTGCGGCTTCTTTAACGAACAGACAATGCTGCGCTCAACATACTCACGAACCATAGAAGTTAATCCTCCGGAAATAGATTTCACCACATTGGAATAGCATATGACACCGAAACGATTCATTTCGTATTCATCATTATTGATCGTACTCTCGGCAGCATCGCTTTTTGCTGCGGATGGAATACTCAAATATTCGAACGGGAACAATTCCTGGAATGCAGATTCTCTCGGGAATCACAGGATCGTCGTCCGGCTTTCAGAAAAAGAATATCGAAAAGATCCTCATTCTGCATCGGTGGCCATTCCGTGGAGAAGGAGAGATGAACATCCCGAATTGAAAGGACTCATCATTATTGACGCAAAAACGCAGCAGCGGGTGATGAACGTTATTCGCGGTGTAACAACCAGAGTGAATGGAGAGATCATTTTTGAACCGATCTCCGGTCCCGGCGATTATTTTGTGTATTACATGCTGTATAAAAATGAGGGAGGTTCCAATTACCCTAAAGGTGTGTATCGCGGACAGGATACCACGGCATCTGCAGAATGGACGGAGCAGGTTCGAGTAAAGAAGAACCGATCCAAAGCTATCGCGGAAAAATATCAGTCCATTGATCAGTTCAATAGTTTTTTCCCGATGGAAATTATTGCAACGGAAGCAGAAACACGATCGCTCATTGCCAAAGAACCGAACGGAGCATTTCTTCTTTTCCCTGAGAAGCGAACCAATCCTATCCGCATGAAACGTGATCTTCCGCTGCGTTGGGTGCAAGAGGAGCACCGTACTATCTTTATTGATACAGCAAAACGCGGTGAGTATTTTACGTTTCAGGTGGGACTCTATGGTGTGAAAGCCAGCGAACACATCAGAGTGAGTTTTACGGATCTGAACGGTAAAAAGGGAAATGTGATTCCCTCAAGAAATCTCATCTGCTTTAATACAGAAGGTATTTCATACACCGGAGTTCCCTTCCAAAAGAGTATCAATGTTGCCGAAGGAGAAGTTCAGGCGTTGTGGTGCGGTATTGAAATCCCTGAAACATTAACGCCAGGGACGTATTCGGGAAAAGTCTCCATATCGGCAACAGGAATTGTCCCAAAGGAAATAGCGTTGAGGATCATCGTCCGTAATGAAACGGCAGTGAATGGTGGGATTGATTCTCCTGAATTAATGACGAGACTCCACTGGCTCAATTCCACCATCGCACAGCAGAATGATGTCATCCCGCCGTATCTACCTCTTGAGGTGAAAGATTCTGTCATCTCGCTTCTCGGAAGGAAAGTGATGCTGCATAATGACGGATTACCTTCTCAGATACAAACGTTCTTCACGCAGGAAATGACCTCCATCAATGATCAGCCGAACGATCTTTTCACCGAACCGGTGCATTTCCATTTTTATGATACCGAAGGAAAACAACCGCTGCATTGGAAAAACTCCGGAGTGACATTCACTAAAAAAGAAGCCGGGACAGTTTCGTGGAGGGCAATGAATACCTCCGAATTCCTGCAAATGGATGTGAACGCTACTCTGGAGTTCGATGGATTTCTTTCGTATTCAATTAGAATGACTGCATTGCAGGATGCAGAGTTCAAAGAGATCAATTTCCATTTGCCCATGCAGCCGACCGCCGCTGATTATGTGATGGGACTCGGATTAAAAGGCGGATATCGGCCGGACACTGTCCGCTGGAAATGGGATGCTGCTAAAAAGAATCAGGATGGTGCGTGGATCGGATCGGTGAATGCCGGACTGCAGTTCTCGCTGCGTGATGAACAGTATGTCCGTCCATTGAATACGAATTTCTATCTTCAGAAACCGCTGCTGCTTCCAACGTCGTGGGGAAATGCGAATAAGGGAGGTATAGATATCTTCCAAAAAGGAAAAGCTGTTCTTGTGAACGCATACAGCGGCGGCCGGGTGATGAAGAAAGGCGATACGTTGAATTTCAATATGACCATGCTCATCACGCCGTTTCATCCGCTCAATACGGATTTTCAGTGGCAGACTCGGTTCTATCACAAGTATGAGGATCTCGATACGATCAAAGCGATCGGTGCTTCTGTCGTGAACATTCATCACGCTACACCGATCAATCCATGGATCAATTATCCATTCATTGAGTGGAAGAAGTTGCGTTCCTATGTGGAACAAGCGCACGATAAGGGATTGAAAGTAAAGATATACAATACGGTCCGTGAGCTGTCAAATCGGTCCTACGAACTATTTCCTCTCCGCAGTCTGGGACACGAAATATATTCACCCGGTAAAGGGGGAGGATTTAGCTGGCTGCAGGAACATGTCGGCGACGATTATATCGCTGCGTGGTTCGTCCCCGAGATCAAAGATGCCGCCATGGTGAACAGCGGAATGAGCCGCTGGCATAATTATTATGTGGAAGGAATGAACTGGCTGGCACAGAATGTGGGAATAGACGGTATCTATCTGGACGATGTGGCGTTCGACCGAGTGACGATGAAGCGCATCAAGCGGGTCCTCTCAACGGAAGGACATCCCGCTATCATCGATCTCCATTCTGCGAATCAATTCAATAAAAATGATGGATTCAACAACAGTGCAAATCTGTATATGGAGCACTTCCCGTATCTCAGCCGTCTTTGGTTCGGTGAGTATTTTGATTACGAAAAGAACAGTCCCGATTTCTTCCTGACGGAAGTGAGCGGAATCCCTTTCGGTCTTATGGGAGAGATGCTGCAGGACGGGGGAAATGCCTGGCGCGGAATGATCTACGGCATGACGAACCGAATGCCGTGGAGTGACAATGCCGATCCGCGTCCATTGTGGAAAGTGTGGGATGATTTCGGGATGAAAGGTTCCGAGATGGTCGGATACTGGAGCAAGAACAGTCCTGTACGGACAGATCATCAGAACGTACTCGCTACCGTTTATAAAAAAGAGGGTTCAGCGTTGGTTTCCATCGCAAGTTGGGAAGATTCTACAGTGAATGTGCGATTAGCGATCGATTGGAAGAAACTCGGGATCGATTCCGCAAAGGCACAGATTACTGCGCCGGAGATCAGGAACTTCCAAACTGCAGGCGTTTTCACTGCAGGGGATTCGATCACTATTCCGAAAGGAAAAGGATTGCTCCTTATCGTTCAATAGACCCTTCGCAAAAAGTATAAAAGGTTTATGGGGACAGCATTCAACTCTCTTTTTTATTTTGGACGTATAACGATCCTGTTCTTCAACAACATCCACGCTGCAGGAGCAGTGAGAATGGCACAGAGCGCAAAAAGAACCGGAAGCAATGAATATCCGCTGTCGGAAAGTGCTGCAACAAGTGCGATCGCAAAGCATGTGAATGGGATCAGCGTCATGACGATGAGTCCGGGAATATTGACGGGGATCCTGAAAGGACGATGGGTATCCGCCATAGTTTTGCGCAGTACGATGAGTGAAATATATTCTAGGAAGAGTCCTGTGCCGTACACGATCACATCGATAATGAGCAGTTCACCGAAACTCCAGACGATCATTCCGCTTACCACCACAGCGCAGAGAATGATGGAAATATGCGGCGTACCGAATCGGGGATGGATGGCACTGAGCTTTGCGGACAGGATCCGGTCGTCGGCCATCGCTTTCGGTATGCGTGAGACTGAGAGAAGAACATTCGTGAAAAGGCCGAGTGCGCTTGCCATTCCGCCTATGGAAAGGAGCATTCCGAGCCAATGTCCGCCGATCAGTGTGCCGAGTGCCGGAAATCCTTCTTCACTGAGAAGAGCAGGATCGATTCCGCTTTGGGATGCAATAAAGATGGATGCGACATAAAAGAACAAGATCAATAAAAATGCGATGATGATGGAACGAAGATACGTCTTTACCGGACGTTCCACTTCCTGTGCATAGGTCGTTACATTATCCCAACCGATAAAATTCCACATGATGGTGTACATTCCCAGTCCCACCTGAGTGAACGAAGGCTGAACTATCGAGACTGGAATAAGATGTTCCGCCGGTATTCCCGAAAGATATCTGACAATGCCGAAGCCGATGAGAAGAACGAACGGAATAAGGAGAACTATTCCCAGGACAACAGAGGTTCTGCCGACATGGAGAATTCCGAGTATGTTGAGTCCCGCGCAGATCCAGATGATGGCAAGACAGATCGGGATCTTATATGCATCAATTTCGGGAAAGAAGAATCCTGCGTACTGCACGAATAGTACAGGATAGATCGCCAGATCCACAAAAGTGTAGAGCCAAGTCCACCATCCCTCCATGAATGCCCACTTCATTCCGAGTGCCTGCTTCACCCATTGATAATAACCTCCGTTCACGGGCATCATTCCATTCAGTTCTAAAACAGTGAGTATCGTAGGAATGTCCCACAGTAATGGAATGACGAAAAGCATCATCAGTGCAGCCGTTCCGCCGACATGCTTAAGGATCGGTTCCAGTCCGTAGGGACCGCCGGAGATCGTCAGGAAGATAACGAAGATCAACTGTATCGGACGGAGTAATTGTTTCGAGAAGTGAGAAGCCGTATGCATAGAAGGTATGTAACACTATTTCGCTAAATGTGCAAAAAAATGGAATCGTTTGAAAAGGAAAACAGAGTGATGATATGAACTGCGGTAATTTGTAAATTACAGCGATTACAAAATTATTGGGTTATACGATGAACAAATTGAGATTGTGATAAAGAGAATTTATGCGAGGGAATTGACGAATGCGCCGATGGCACTGAAGTTACGGAGTCCAAAGCGGTTGTATGTACCTGCGCGCTTTTCCATTTGATCGATCAGTTTTTCAACAGTATCTGCGTTGAGGGGAGTTTGTTGGGCCTTGCGGTTCTTTTCTTCACGGCTAATATCGTTATCAGCGGGCTCGGGATTTTTAACTGAATTACGGTCGGTATTGGAAATATTCGGTGTCTGACGCTGTCCATAAAGCTGCAGAACACGCTGAACATCTGCCTGATTGACGCGACCATCCCCATTAATGTCCATCGACTTGAATAGCGTATCGATCGCAGCGGCAGGAATTCCACGCTTTGAAAATACTTCTTCAAATCGCCCCCGGTCGATCTCTACTTTGGCATAGCGGTCGAAACTGTTCTGCCGTAATGGATCAACTTTCGGAGCGCCAGTGAATGGTGATGTGAAAAAATCGTACATGATAGTTAAAGGTAACGCAAAATTAAATTAATTGCGACTATTATACGACATGTAAGTCTTAATAACAACGGTTCCGGCTATTACAAAAATCTAAATATTCCCTCCGTTACTATTACCGGCAGCAGGACGGAATATAGAACAGATAATCACTGAATCTTCCCACTCATTTTATTGAGTGAATTGTCAACTTTTGTGATTATCCTCAGAGGAGTATGGGTTATCTTATATTATCGACAGTATTTGTGTCATCTTTATGGAATAAATCGAATGCATTTCTTATACAATAATGGTTCCTCCCGGATTTGTCCTGCAAACACCGTATTGCAGTCACTGCATTAAAGCATTACATTATCGCACAAAATAATACCGGCGGATCTACGCGGATACGATAAAGAATATTATGAAACGATAACTTGCAGTCAATAACGGGAGGAATTACAATGCAGCACCTTTTCGAACAGATCCTTGCAAACTCAACCTATACGATCATTGCCATTGCAATTCTTGTGGTGCTTGTCTATTCCATTGTCAAAAAGATTTTAAAATTGATCATTTTTGTAGTGATCGTGCTTGTTGCATATCTTGCGTATGTGAATTACACCGGCGGAGATGTAAAACAAGCGGTGGAAAAGACGATCGAATCGGGCACTGAAGCGGCAAAAGACGTAAAAAAATCGATAGAAGAGAACAAACAGCTGCAGGATGCAAAGAAGAAGCTCGAAAAAGAGATAAAAAAATAGTTTTTTCACCACAGAGGCACAAAGACACAAAAAAGTAAAAAATGTATCTCCATCTGTGAATCTGTGGTCTGGTTTTTATGCTCAACAGAATAATCAACATATCGAAATGGCCGACGGCTCTTCTTACGGCCTGGTCTCTTCCGGCGGCGGTAATGCTCCTGTGGAATTTTATTGTGACGCAGCAATATACGTTTCAAAACTTTCCACCCATCGTCATCGGATTTATTGGCTATATGCTTCTCTGGTTTGCGGTATTCCGCAGACAGGCACTCGGTTCATATATCTCCACACTGGAACATGAATGCACGCATGCGCTCTTTGCGATACTGACCGGACATTCCATTAAAGGAATGCGGGTGACCGCACACAGCGGTGGACAGGTGGTCTATAAAGGGGGAGAGGGGAACTGGTTGATCGTGATAGCTCCCTACTTCTTCCCAACGGTCACCTTTATTATGCTGTTGATCCGTCTTTTCATACAGCCGAATTTCTGGTTCGAGATCGGCGTGGGTGTCTCCATTGGATTTCATCTCGGTTCTACGTTCTACGAAACGCCTGGCGGTCAGACCGATC
>CAIVNT010000312.1 GCA_903907305.1 uncultured Ignavibacteriota bacterium | reverse complement strand
TCACGCGCGATGGCGATCGCCATTTCAGATTCTGTCACCGTATCCATCGCCGCCGTCAGTAGCGGAATATTCAGACGGATGTTCTTCGTTAACCGTGTGGAGACATCCACATCCCTCGGAAGAACGGAGGATTTTGCCGGAACGAGGAGCACATCATCATACGTGATGGCTTCGCCGATGATCTTCTTCATTTTCATATCGATCCTTTTGTAGTAAAACAAACGAAGGATGCAGAGTGCATCCTTCGAATGTTAGTTGATTCGTACTGAATGGGTTTCACTGAAAGAATGCCGTGTAATGTTTGTATTTTCCAATCCAAAACCAGATGATTGTTTCACCCTCTTCCACCGCCAATGCTCTGTAGGTGCTACCCACACGCATCGACCAGATGCCGTCCGCTTTCAGTAGCCGAAGCAGCGGATGATTCGGGTATGCTTTGATCACGGAAAAATTATGCTCCGCAAGTTTCTGCACTTTCACCGGCAGACGGCCGTACAGTTCAGCGAATTGTTCCACCGTCGCATGCCTCATAGCTCTTTGCTCTTCCCGTCCGCATTCTCCTGACGCGCTTTCGCGGCCTCTGCCTCGAGTTTCCGGTTCTTAACGTATTCATCGAAATCCTTATCCCACGAATCGCCGTCGAATTCATCGAACCATTCCCGCAGTCGCGCGCGTTCTTCCTTCGTTAATTCGTAGATCTTGGATTGGATATCGTCCAGTAGGCTCATTCGTCCGCTCTTACATGAATGCCGCGTGGCCGGTGATATCTTCACCGATGATCAGCGTATGCATCTCGTGTGTGCCTTCGTATGTAATGACAGATTCCAGATTTGCCGCGTGACGCATTACCGGATACTCATCAAGAATACCATTCGCGCCGTGAATGGAGCGGGCCATCCGTGCGATCTCGAGCGCGTGGAAGACATTATTTCTCTTTGCCATGGAGATCTGCGTGAATTTCAATTTTCCTTGATCTTTCAACCGTCCAAGCTGCAGACACATCAATTGTGCTTTGGTGATCTCGTTCAGCATGTGCACAAGTTTTTCCTGAGTCATTTGGAATGCTGCTATCGGTTTCCCGAACTGGATGCGGGACTGTGCATATTGCAGAGAAGAATCATAGCATGCCATTGCAGATCCGATCACGCCCCACGCGATTCCATAGCGGGCCTGACTGAGACACATAAGCGGTGATTTCAATCCATCGGTCTTCGGAAGAAGGTTCGCATCGGGAATGAAACAATCCTGAAACACTAATTCTGAAGTGACCGACGCACGCAGCGAATGCTTGCCGTGCATCTCGGGAGCGGTGAATCCTTTCGTCCCTTTTTCAACGAGGAAGCCTCGAACAACTCCGTCCAGCTTTGCCCAGACAACAGCGATATCGGCGATCGTTCCGTTCGTGATCCACATCTTCGCACCGTTCAATACGTAGCCGCCATCTTTCTTTTCAGCACGGGTGATCATTCCGCCGGGATTCGAACCGAAATCCGGTTCCGTCAATCCGAAGCAGCCGATCTTTTCGCCTTTTGCCAATTGGGGAAGCCAGAGATCTTTCTGTTCTTCACTGCCGAATGCATAAATGGGATACATCACCAGACCGCTCTGCACTGAAGCGAAACTGCGGATACCGCTGTCGCCTCGTTCCAATTCCTGCATCATCAGTCCGTATGCAACATTATTCAATTCTGCGCAGCCGTATTTTGCGGGAAGTGTCGGACCGAACAAGCCAATGTCCGCCATACGTTTCACAAGATCGAAGGGAAATGTTCCGGCACGGTTATGTTTTTCAATGATAGGAATGACCTGCTCGTCCACAAATTCACGGACAGTATTGCGAACGAGGATCTCGTCTTCGGAAAGCATCGAGTCCAGATTAAGATAGTCTACACCTTGGAATTTTGCCATGATACAACCTATAGGATTGGGAATCAGTCAGGAGAAAAGGATAAAAATTTGTATGCAAAAATACCAAAAACTCGCTGCATTTTCAAGGTAAGAATTGCTCATCGGAGGGCTTTAAAACTACGAAAGTCAGAAGCAGCGGACCCCACCGAACGCTGCAAACTGACTCTTCGTATTGAGAGAAGTTCTCTCTCGAAACTCTATTTCATGCTCAATTCCTGTGAAGATACACTGATCAGTTGTTCACAGAATTTCGCCACTTTTTCACTCCCATCGTAGATGGATGCATCTTTGACGGCTTCAATTCCTTCTTTGTTCCCGAGTTGCATCAATGCCAGCGCTGCTGCCATTCGAAGCTGTTCTACTTTATCGGTTTGCAGGATCACGATCAGCGGCTGCACTGCACCGGTCAGACGGTATTCCGCAAGATAATTTGCGGCACTTTGACGCAATCCGACATTCGTTGAAGAAAGCGCAGCGAGATAATTTTTTTCTGCTTTCTGCCAATCTATTTTGGAATAATTTGCTGCTTTGGGGGATGTTGCGAATGCGGTGAGTGCGAATATCATTGAGAATAGCGCAACTGCTGTCATCTTCTTCATGCTGTTTCTCCTCTTTCTTTTTATCAGCCTTTTTGGGATACCTGATAGTATTCGTAGCAGAATGGAAAAAGTTACACACAGTGAGAAAAAAATAATTCGGAAGGTCACTTGAGGAGAGTAAAAGAAATTCTAGAATGGCGAAGATGATCGATGAATATGCGTAGAATTATTTACATTATTGATTATTCTTTTTCTGCGGGGATTTTATATCGTTTGATCTTTGAGTAGAGCGTCTTCAATGTAATGCCAAGTGCTTTTGCGGTCTTGCTTCTGCTGTATTTGAATTTTATCAGCGCCATTTCAATATGAAGTTTTTCGACCTCTTCCATGGTCAGAACGGAAGAATTCGCACCGGTAGTCAACGGTATACTCTGCTCAACGGTGGATTGTGTCAGAATGAAATCTTTTGATGTGATCACATCCTCATGCGAAAGAAGCATCGCGCCTTCGATTGAATGTTCCAACTCACGGATATTCCCCGGCCAGTCGTAGGCAAGCAGGGACCTCATTGCATCGGGACTGATTCTTTTCGACTCTTTCGTCTTTATTTTCTTTTTGATGAAATATTCCACCAGCAGCGGAATATCTTCTTTCCTATCCTTCAACGGCGGTATGCGAAGAGTAACAACATTCAAACGATACAGAAGATCTTCACGGAAGCGACCTGCTTTCACTTCGGCATTCAGATCCTTATTTGTTGCCGAAATAATCCGGACATCGACCTGCATGGAAGTTGTTCCGCCGACTCGCCGGAATTCTCCGGTCTCCAAAAACCGAAGCAGTTTCGGCTGAACGATTGGGCTGATATCGCCGACCTCATCGAGGAACAGTGAGCCGCCGTTCGCCACTTCTACCAGTCCCTGTTTCATTTGATGTGCATTGGTGAATGCTCCGCGTTCATGACCGAACAGTTCACTCTCCAATAATGCATCGGGAAGAGATGCGCAGTTCACCACAACGAACGGACGTTCGTGGCGCGGACTGTCATTGTGGATCAGATTGGCGATGAGTTCTTTACCGGTGCCGCTGGCGCCGTGGATATGGATAATGGAATCGCTCGAAGCAACTTTTGATGCAGTTGCGAGCATGATGCGCATTGCCGGACTTTGAGCAATGATCTCTTTCTCTCCCTCTTTTCGGGAGAGTTCATATTTCATCAGTTCAACATCAATGGTGAGTCTGCGATGCTGAATGGCGCGGTTAACGGTCGAGAGCAGTTCATCCCTCGTGTAGGGTTTCCCGACAAAATCATACGCGCCGAGTTTCGTCGCTTCGATGGCGGTCTTCACATCGGCGTAATTGGAAAGCATGATCACTTGCGTGGTGGGATGATGCTCGTTAATGAACTTCAGCACTTCCATCCCGCCGACCCGGGGCATCTTCACATCGAGAAGGACAACATCGATCGGACGCTGCTGCAGCGTGTTCATGGCAGCAACGCCGTCATTTGCGGTGAACACATCGAATTTTTTTTGTTCGGAGAGTTCTTCCTTGAGGAGAAAACAAACACTCGGTTCATCATCAACAACAAGAATGGAATGATTACGAACCATTGCGGGCCTTTACTTCGAAACAATTGGATCGGGAAAGGTTATTCTGCGGATAGGACACGTTCAATCGTCGTGAGAAGATCGACAAGATCATACGGCTTGCTGACAAAATCCTCTGCACCGAGTTTTTTCGATTCGATGGCATTCTTCAGGTCGGCAAAACCGGTAAGCATGATCACTTTTGATTCGGGACGTTTGTCTTTGATAAATTTCAACACTTCAAATCCATCAACCCGCGGCATCTTTATATCCAGCAGCACAAGATGAAAAGACTTCTGTTCGAGGATCGAAATCGCTTCGTCGCCATCAGCGGCGGAGACGACAGAATATCCTTCGCCCTGCAGTTCACTGCTGAGAACGTTGCGTAGTGCGTCTTCATCATCAACAACAAGTATATTGAACGGTTGTGCCATAAATGCCTCAAGTAAAGTGGGATATTGTTTTTACCAAACAATAACGATGAAATAATAGCCAAACCATCGTGAAAAATCAACAAGAAAGTTGTTACAACTTACAAATTCTTGCTCATTCTGCAATCTTCTCGTATCTTGGTTGATCATGAACGTGAAAGCATACGCTAAGATCAATTTAGGACTGCACATTGTCGGGAAACGACAGGACGGCTATCATGATATTGAAACGATCTTTCACCGCATCAATCTCTTTGATGAACTCAATATAGAGAATTCGGCTGACATTTCCATTTCGTGTTCCAATACTTCCCTACCAACGGATTCGGCAAATCTCTGCTGGAAAGCGGTGGAATTACTGAGAAAAGAGTCCGGGATAACACAGGGAGCGAAAATCGGGATCAAAAAGTCTATTCCTGTTGGTGCAGGACTCGGCGGCGGGAGCAGCGATGCTGCAGCGGTGTTGACAGCACTCAATATAATGTGGAATCTTTCGCTGGACAAAGCCATACTCTGCGGACTTGCACTGCAGCTCGGCTCCGATGTTCCTTTCTTTTTAGAAAAATCTTCGGCATATGCAGAGGGTCGGGGCGAGAAATTGGTGCCGATGGAATTGAATCTTCCCTATTGGATCGTTCTGGTACATCCGAATATCCATGTTTCCACGCCGTGGGCGTATACACGTTTAGCGGAGTACCGTAATGGAATATTCCCTCAACGTCCTCAGTTGAATGACCGGATCGGGTTGTCCCCTGCGGCCGGCGTGCTTCAGGCGGATAATGATTTTGAAGAGATCGTCTTCACTGAACATCAAAAGATCAGGAAGATCAAACTGCAGTTGAAGGAACTCGGTGCCGTACTTTCATTGATGTCAGGAAGCGGCTCAACGATGTTCGGATTGTTCAGCGACATGCTTTCCGCGCTGAACGCCGTCCAGTTCTTCTCCAAAGAGTTTTTCGTTCATATGACCGAACCGTATTTTATCCCTGAAAGTAATGATTAGAATTTTCCCTGCTCTCCTTATTGCCGCACTGATGCTCCATCCCCTTTCCGCGCAAACCGCTGATACTACGCAGGCGAAGAAAGATTCGGTCGGCCATTACACGCAGACTGCCGATACGACAGAGACAAAAAAGGATTCCGTCATCCACTACACTCCAATTCCCGAACTCGGATCAATTGAACCATTCGGCGATCCGGCGATCTCCATGCGCGAATTGGATATCACATTTAAAGAATACCGTTCGCTCTATGATGTGATCGCACATGAGCCGGGAGTATTCATGCGTGATCTTGCAAGTCCGGGTGAACAGAATCAAATTGTGATCGCCGGAATTGATGACAGGAATATCGCCGTGATGGTGGATGGTGTTCCGTATAACGATCATTATTCCGGAAGTTTCAATCTTTGGAATATTCCCGTGGATGAGATCGAACGTATCGAGTTCATCATCGGCAGCAGTGCAATGTTCTATGACGGCCGCTCTGCGGGAGGCGTTCTCAATATCGTCACGAAAAGTTTCAACAATAACAGAGCCATCACCAAACTTCGGTTCAGCCAGGGAACAGCCGGATATACTCAGACGGATGCATCATTCGCTCAGAATATTGCCAATGGATTAAATCTTTCGTTTGCTCTCTCCCATTATGGGTTCGGATCGAATAAGGAATATCAAAACTACCGCGGCCGCTTCAAGAACTCCAACGATGATTCATGGATGATCCGTTCAAAACTGCGTTATAATATTACGGATTGGCTGGGTCTTTCTTTTTCGTATACCTACGACCGGTCGTGGACAGGATTATTCGGCGGAGTGGATTATTCCAAAGCACAAAATATTTTTGACGGCTTGGCGGCTACGGTGATGAATGTGGAATCGTACGAAAAGCAATATAACAGTCATTACAATTTTACAGCAGCATTTTATCCATTCCAGGATTCGACCGTATTGACCTCGTTTTCCGTCTATTCTTTCGACAGACTGCGTGAATTCAGGAATGAAGATAATAGATCATTCAAGCAGGACACACTCTTTATAAAACGGAATTTTGCTTCGATCGGCCGCGGGATCAAAATGAATTTTCTGTCGCAGTATTCGGACCTGCGTTTTGTGGGATATGCCGATCTCGCGCGCATCCAATCCACAGACATTATCACGGCAGGATTGAAAGCAGAGCTCCTGCCGAAGTCGTTCTTCACTCTCGTTCCGTTTGTCACTTTCAAGGACGATCAGCATCAATTCATTGGGAACGGCGGAATTGATGCGACATTGAAACTCTCGGATGCGATACATGTGTTCGGTGGAATTGCGAAGAATATTATCAATGATCAGCCGATCACCGCTGCAGCCGGAGCCGCACCGCAGTCCGCCTCGGCGTATTCCATGGCCGAACGGGCGAAAGAAACGTTTTCCATAATGGAAGCCGGTGCACGATTTAGTATACCCGGTCTCTCAGTGAACATATCAGCACGGCATGTCGAACACTTTGATCCTGTTGTGTTCGACACGATCACTTTCACCAATTCTTCCTCATACTATCTGCCGGTACAATATCAGTTCGATGTGATCACTGCAGGGTTCCATACCTCCTGGAACGATTTTCATCTTGAAGGGACCGCATCGTATCTCAATTATCCTAACATCACACGGAAAAGCGTTTCACTCACACTCTTTCCGGAGGTCACGGCAAACGGCTCCCTTTATTTTAAAGGATTACTCGCCAAAGGAGCGTTGGATCTCAAGATCGGCATTCGTGGTAATTTTTTCTCGAAACAGACCGGTATGAGACCCTATGATGAGTTCGGAGTATGGATCCCGTCATCGCAGCTTCGGTACGGTCCGAGCGGTTCAGTGGATTTCTTTGCTATCGGGAAGATCGGCGATGCATACGTACACCTGATCTGGGAAAATCTTGGAGGGAATCAATATCTGCTCGCACCGGTGTATCCGGTCTACGACAGAAATGTGCGGTTCGGCGTTTCGTGGGATTTTTTGGATTAGTTCGAAAAAGAAAACGATAGAATTGTTTGACAACAAGACTGCAGAATTATAATATTTCAAGATTGTAAGGATCTCAACTGGAGAATTGCAAACAACTACTTCACTTTGGTTTTTTCCGCACAATAAATTTCCGTTTTGGTTTCGCGTTGGTGACTTTCTTGTTCACTTTTCTCTTCCCCGCATTCTTCGGCAGTTTCTTTACCACTTCGTCATACGAATGATCGATCATCTCATACACAAAACGTTCGGAGAGTGACCCGCTCAGGTCCACGGTATTCCAATATTTTTTGTGCATATGGAATCCCGGCTGGACATCTTCATGCCGTTCTCTCCATTCAATGGCACGTTCGGGATCGCACTTGAGATTCACCGTCAGCGGAACGGCATTCACATTGGTCAGCAGAAAGATCTTATTGGAGACCTTGAACACAAGCACTTCCTCGTCGAACGGGAATGCCTCAGTGATCTCCCCTTTTTTCTTCAGACAATAATCGCGAAGTGATTCAAGATCGATCATATGGAGTCCCCGCGCAGCAGACGGATCCGTTTGCGTGCCTCGTCCACAAAAAGAGAAAACGGATATTTTTCCAGGATCACTTCAAACGATGCGATCGCTTTCTGCTTATCCATCAGATTGAACTGATACAGTTCGCCGATCTTGAACAGCGTCCTGTCTTTTTCTGTGCTTTCTTTATACTCCTCCAGCAATTTCTGATAGGCAGCAAGCGCTTCGGCGTATCGCTTCAGCTGGGTGTGATTCTCTGCGATCTTCAGCAGCACATCATCTGCAAGCGGGGCAGTAGGATAAAGATCGATAATGGATGAAAACTCTTTCACCGCTTCGCTCAGCTTCCCCTGACGCGCGAGCAGTTCGGCGCGCGCGAAGCCTTTCAATGCATCGGAAAATTGGAATCTATTCTCCGTTACAAAATACTGAAGGAGCAAAGCATCGTTGGATTCGTCCGCCCGCAGATTTTCGGTAAGCGGTTTCAGGATAGAAACAGTGCTGTCAAAATCATTTCTGAAGAGCTGTATCTCAGCAAGACGGAATTGAGCGAAATTCTTCTGATCCTGGTCCGCATAGGGTGAATTGCTCATCGAGCGGAATTTTGCAGCGGCGGCATCCAGTTTATTCTGTGCGATACTGATATCGCCGACTGTTGAGAGCGTCATTGGGATCATCGCGCCGGCAGGAGTGACTGTCAGAACAGAATCGAACATGTGCAATGCTCCGTCTAGATCGAACATCTGCTTATAGCGGATCCATCCGATACGGTAGAGTGCGTTCGCACCGATGCCGGATACGGCGAATTCTTTCGCCAGCGCAGAGTAGAGATTGATGGCGCCGGAAAAGCTCGGCTTTGTTTCAAGCGTGGAGATATCCCGTTGCGTTGTATCGGTCAATATCTGTCCCCGCTGACTCAACTCTTCGATGCAGCGTGCGTACCCATAGCGCGCTGCGAGGGCAAAAGACGCTTTGGAATTATTTTTGAAAGATTGCTGATAGGATGCAGCAGCGACGGAGAATTCATTTTCCCTGAACACCCGTTCTGCAAAATTGAAGAGTTCCAGTCCTTGTGAACTGACAACCGATTCCAGTTTCTGAGCGGCAATAAATGCCTCCGGGTAACGGTTCGCTTCCATAAGGAGCCAGAGCTGCAGACGGATCAACGGAACGGTCTGCTGCTTCCGCAATTCTTCATCAACGACCACTGCGGAAGCGCTCAGCGCATCGGGTCGTGTGATGACCGATGCAAGACGGGACTGGACAAAATCGAACTGCTGTTCATTCTGACGGACCAACTGCAGATATTCGCGGGTCATGTTCGCATAATCCATTATGAACGAATAGAGATACGCAAGTTCGCCGGCGAACACGAACTGATCGCCGATATCCTTTCTTCCCTGCACATATGTTCCGATCGCTTTGTCGAACAGCCGCAGATTCACTTGTTCGTTGGCGACGATCCGATAGAAATTCTGATTCTTATTCGCCGAACGAAGTACCGAGTTCCATACAGAATCGGATTGCTGCTCCTTACCGGCGATCGAAAAGATCCCGCCGAGATTCGCTTGAAGTGTGATATCATTCGGCGTTTTCCGAAGGCGGTTCACACTCAGCTGAATGGCATCGTCATATCGTTTGAGCTGAACATTCCCTCTTCGTACGGCATCGAAGTATACGTAGTTGTTCGAATCCGAACGGAAAAGATCGGAATAAATCTGCAGTGATCGTTCAACATCACCCTGCTGCTCCAATGCCTGGGCAAGCCGGAACATATTCTGGGCCTGATCCTGCTGCGCAGCGACAGGAATTGAAGCGGCGGCTAAAAGAAAAATGATGCAGAGTCTTTTCATATAGGAATAATATAACAATTTGACCGAATGAATACCAAATACACCATGAAACAGTCAAATTCGACCGTCGTGCATTTTGGAATTATTTTTATGGATTCCCAACAGGAACAGTCTGGGATGACCCGTCTCTCACTCATCATTCCCGCGTCCTGAACGAAGCGAAGGATTTGGCGGGAACCAAAACTACACCTTTATCCTTAATTCGTACTGATTGCATCCATCCCTCTATTTAAGTATTTTGAATTTAGAATAAATTATCCCGGGTAAAAAGATTGCAAAAAAATATTGCTTTGCTTGGTTCCACCGGATCCATCGGCACACAAACGCTGGATGTCATTTCAAATTTCCCGAAAGAATTCAAAGCTACTTATCTCACCGCGAACTCGAACACGACTCTGCTGTTAGAACAGATCCGCCGTTTTCAGCCGAAAGGAGTCGTTGTCTCCAACGAACAGTCGGCAAAGGAACTGCGAAAGAAGATCACCGGAAAAACGGAAATACTGATCGGTGAAGAAGGGCTGATGGAGATCGTTCAGCGTTCCGATG
>CAIVNT010000311.1 GCA_903907305.1 uncultured Ignavibacteriota bacterium | reverse complement strand
CATTCCGTTCCCGTGCAGTTGATCCTCGGAGCGATCGCAATCGGCGTCACGATCCATATCGTGATGATCCCGACATACATCGAAGAATAATCAGTATCATCCATTTCCTTTCACAGAGGAGCACTATGAAAAAACTGTTCATGTTGCTGTTGTTGTGCTGTGCGTTTCTCACTGCACAATCCGTACAGCCGTCAACTCAGCCGGCCGAAGGGATACGTAAGAATAATCCCGCAGTCCATGCGCTGAAGAACCTCACCATCATCCAATCCCCCGGAAAAAAGATACAGAATGGAATCATCATCATCCGTGACGGCATCATTCAGTCCGTTGGTGCAGGAATTGCGATCCCTGCTGATGCGCGCGAATGGGACTGTACCGGAATGACGGCGTATGCGGGTATGATCGATCTGTATTCGGATTACGGTCAGCCGAAGCAGAAAGGACCGGGAGCAGGCCAGCCGGAAAAACCGCGGGGAGCAAATTATTGGAATCCGAATGTGACTGCGGATTATTCCGCGGCGGAAACGTTCCTTCCGGAAAAAGAAGCTGCCGAGAAACTCCGCGCTGTCGGATTCACGACCGTTCTTTCCATTCCCCAGCAGGGAGTGATGAAAGGGAATAGCGCTCTCGTGAATCTCGGTGATGATGCTTCGAATACGCAGATCCTCCGATCGAATGTGTTCCAGCATTCCAATCTTGCATACCAAAATATCGGGGACGGATATCCTGATTCTCACATGGGGACCATTGCATTGATCCGCCAGACGCTGATCGATGCGAAATGGTATTCCGATGCACAGAAGATCTATGCGAAGAATCCCGCTCAGCCCCGTCCCGAAGAGAATAAGACCCTTGCCGCATTGGAGAATGTGGTCAGCGGAAAACAGCAGATCGTCATCGAAACGAACGACGAGTTGAAAGCGCTGCGTGCGGACAGGATCGCAAAAGAATTTTCCCTTCAGTGGATCCTCCGCGGCAGCGGTTATGAATACCGCAGACTCGATGCGCTGAAAGAGCTGAAAGTGGCCGTGATCCTTCCTGTCAATTTTCCCGATGCTCCCGTTGTGGAAACACCGGAAGATGCATTCAATACCGGTTATGAGGAACTGCGGCATTGGGATTTTGCTTCTGAAAATCCTTCGCGTTTGAAGAAAGCGGGCGTTACATTCGCCATGACTGCCAATCAATTGAAAGATCCTGCAAAATTCCGGACGATGGTGAAGACAGCCATCGACTGCGGTTTGAGTGCGGATGATGCACTTGCTTCTGTCACGACCATTCCCGCACAACTTGCCGGTGCTGATAAGCAGCTCGGCTCCATTGATGCCGGGAAGATCGCGAACATCATATTGACGGACGGAGATCTGTTCGCAGAGAAAACGAAGATCCGCGAATCGTGGATCGAAGGAAACCGTTACGAGGTAAAATCCGCTCCTGCGAATGATATCCGCGGCATCTGGACCTATTCGCTGAAACGAAATGATGCAAAGGTTGATACCGGCAGATTCGATATCTCCGGTGAAGCGGATGCGATCGCTGTCTCGGTAGTGAAAGGATCACAAAAAATAAAGGCTTCGTCCGCAGTTCTTATCCAGAAAGTTTTTACACTTTCAGCGGATGGTGATTCAATCGGAACTGCCGGTGTTATCCGCCTCTCAGGAACTGTGAACGATAATATGATCGCCGGTCTTTTTGAATTGCCCAATGGACGATCCGGAAACTGGTCCGCACAGAAAATAAAATCATTCGAAACAAAACCGGATACTTCTAAACCCGCTGTTCCGGTCTGCTCTTCGAATGAACTTGTCTATCCGGACGGTGCATTCGGACGGAAAGAACTTCCGAAACAGACTGATGTGCTTGTGAAGAATGCAACAATTTGGACGAGCGGTCCTCAGGGAAAACTGGAAGAAACCGATATTCTCTTCAGTAAAGGAAAGATCGCAAAGATCGGCAAGGGACTTTCCGCTCCCACGGGTGCTGTGACGATCGACGGGACCGGTAAGCACATCACCGCCGGACTTATCGATGCGCATTCGCATACTTCGATCTCAGAAGGAGTGAATGAATCGGGACAAGCCGTTACTGCGGAAGTCCGCATCGGCGATGTGGTGAATCCCGACGACATCAATATCTACCGGCAACTTGCGGGGGGACTCACCACTATCAATCAGCTGCACGGCTCTGCGAATGCCATCGGCGGACAGAATCAGGTCTCCAAACTTCGCTGGGGAATGCTCCCCGAACAGATGAAATTCGAAGGAGCAATACCCGGTATCAAATTCGCGCTCGGTGAGAATCCGAAGCAGTCCAACTGGGGAGAGAAATATACCACACGGTATCCGCAGACGCGAATGGGTGTGGAGCAGCTCATCCGCGATGAATTCACTGCTGCGCGCGAATACGAACGGGCAATGAATGCCGCAAAGAATACTCCCACGCTCATTCCTCCGAGACGTGATCTCGAACTGGATGCGCTCGTCGAGATCCTGAACAAGAAACGCCTCATCCATTCACATTGCTACCGTCAGGATGAGATCATGATGCTGCTGAAAGTATCAGATGATTTCGGATTCCAGATCGGGACACTGCAGCACGTACTTGAAGGATATAAAGTAGCGGATGAGATCGCAAAACGCGGCGTGGGTGCTTCCTGCTTCAGCGATTGGTGGGCATATAAATATGAAGTGATCGATGCCATCCCATATGCCGGTGCAGTAATGAACGATGCCGGAGTTGTTGTCTCGTTCAATTCGGACAGCAACGAACTGGCACGCCGGCTGAACACCGAAGCGGCAAAAGCGGTCCGTTACGGCGGACTGAGCGAAGTTGACGCATTGAAATTTGTCACCATCAATCCCGCAAAACAGCTGCGTATCGATAATCGTGTCGGTTCACTTGAGACAGGAAAGGATGCTGATTTTGTGATTTGGAGCGGTCATCCGCTTTCCACATACACGATCTGCGAACAGACATGGATCGAAGGAAGAAAATTCTTCGATCGTCAGGAAGATTCCGTAATGCGTGCAGAACTGCAGACGAAGAAAGCCGAACTTGTTCAGAAAGCGCTGAAGTCAAAGAAGAAAGGTTCCGGAACGCCCCCTTCAGTGCGGCGTTCTTCAACGTATTCATGTCACGAAGAACATACTGAACAAGCGTCCGAAATGGAGGTGCGCCAATGAGAACTCAATTATCAATGCTGATGCATAGTGTGTCATTGCGAGGAGCGACCTGCCCGCCATTGGTCAGGCGGGAGCGACGAAGCAATCTTCTCATGTTGATCTGCTCTCTGTTTGTTGTTCTTCTCATTAGCAATCTGTTGGCTGCATCAACTCCCGTTCCCGCAAAGAAGCAGGAGAGACCGATCGCTCTTGTCGGCGGCACCATCCACACCGTGACCGGTGCGGTGATCGAGAATGGAACGATCGTGTTCGACAAGGGAAAGATCACGGCTGTCGGGATATCCGTCTCCATTCCTGAAAATGCACAACAGATCAGTATTAAAGGAAAACATGTCTATCCCGGCCTCATCAATCCCGCCTCGAATATCGGATTGAACGAGATCGAAACTGCCCGCGCAACGCTGGATATGAATGAAACAGGGAGGATCAATTCAAATGTCCGTGCCGATGTTGCAGTGAATCCGGAAAGCGAACTCATCCCGACAACTCGTGCGAACGGCGTCACCATTTCGCATGTGATGCCGACCGGAAGTCTCATAGCCGGCAAGACAGCAGCAATGATGATGGACGGATGGACAGTGGAAGAGATGACGCTGAAAGCGCCGATTGGACTCTATGTGAACTGGCCGAATCTGCGCGTGAACCGTTCTCCGTTCGTCCGTCAATCAGAAGAGGAACAGAAGAAATCGATCGAAAGCAATCTGCAGGAACTCCGCACGGCGTTCGATGATGCACGGGCATATCTGAAAGCAAAGAAAGCGGACGGCGAGAAGCATCAGACGGATCTCCGCTGGGAATCGTTCGCGCCGCTCTTCGAAAAGAAGATGGCATTGATCGCCGGTGCAAATGAACTCTCTCAGATCGAGTCCGCAGTACAATTTGCCAAGGAACAGAACGTGAACCTGATCATACACGGAGGAAGGGATTCCTGGAAAATTGCTGAACTGCTGAAAGAGAACAACGTCAGCGTCATCATTGAGCCGATCCACGATCTGCCGAACAGGCGGTGGGAGGAATATGATGTCCCGTTCACTGTCCCCGTAAAATTGTATCAAGCCGGAGTATTGTTTGCGATCTCCGGCGGCGGAAATTCAACGATGGCGGACAGGAATATCGGATTCCAGGCAGGGACAGCCTCATCCTACGGTCTGCCCAAGGATGAAGCATTGAAATCCATCACGATCAATGCTGCAAAGATTCTTGGTATCGACTCTATGGTTGGTTCTCTCGAAACAGGAAAGGATGCAACGCTCATCGTCACGACCGGAGATCCGCTGGAGATCATGTCTGCCGTGGAGATGGAATTTATCCAGGGTAAGAACGTTGATTTGAGGAGCCGTCACACAGAATTGTGGAAGAAATATCAGGAGAAATACAGACAGCAAAAATAATCCGCTCAATGCACGAATAAAACATTCGTGACCGATCGTGTAATTAGCGTAGTGTTATAGTGCCACTTCAATTAAGTTAGCTTGTGTTTTTTCGGTCATGCTTCGGCGCGATGTCGCCGAACTGTTCGTCCTGAGCAAGTGCCGCACAATCATGGATCCTTCGGCGCACCAACCAAGAAATGACGGGTTTGCTCTCTACGAGCCGTAGGCAGCATGAACAAGGTGCGGCACATTTATCCGCTGTCTTTTTGGCGGACGCCGAAGGATGATTATCATGCAAGAATATTTTTGAGAAATGGCACTAGGCTAAAAAAAATCCCGGAGTTTTCGGGATTTTTTTTGTTTTTATTGTGCTGAAGTTTTTCTCTTCAATTCGGTGAGTTCTGTATGATATTTGTCCGTGCAGTCCGGACAGATGCCGTG
>CAIVNT010000310.1 GCA_903907305.1 uncultured Ignavibacteriota bacterium | reverse complement strand
CTTTTTTATTTATGCACCGGTAAATATCATTTGATCAAGATCATTTTCTTCGTCATTATCCTGTTTTCGATCTCCAGTGAGTAGAAATATACACCCGCAGCCAGATTCTTCGCATTGAATACTACGCGGTACCTTCCTTCTTTCTGATATGCATTCACCAGGGTTGTCACACGCTGTCCGAGAATGTTTGTCACATTCAATTTCACCGGAGCGCTATTGTCTATCGTGTAGACGATTGTTGTTGAAGGATTGAACGGATTCGGATAATTCTGTTCAAGACGGAACGATGATGCGACAGATGCCGAACGCTGTCCGGCTGACAAGATAGATGAGGGAGAAGTGGTAAATCGGTACCGGTCATTTTTCGTGAGCGGTCTGGTCGTATAGATGAACATCGAATCCCCTGGAGCCGGCCATTTCCCATTCACCGGAGGAAGTGAATTGGTCAGCTGACAATGCGTATTGTTCGATGCCTTTCGATACTTCACCGGAGTGAGCATAATGATACGTTCGCCGAAATCGAAACGCTTGTTGTTGTTTCCGTCGGTTACAAGAAAATCTATCTTCGTTCCATCCGTTGTGTTCAGTGCTTTAAAAGGTAGGATAACTACCCGTTGTCCTGAAATGTTGATTGCTGTATCGGACGGCGAGATAAATTGCCCCGCTGCGGATGTATCTGAATTTCCCCACGACAGAACAATATCGACCGGTGCAGTTAGTTTCACACCAACGGTAGGATTGGCGAATGTGAACAATGCATTAGAACCGGAGATATTACGGATGAACGAATTTTGCAGGTCAAGTTCAAGATCCAGTTCAGGACGAATTTCAACTGCAATACCGTCAAACTGCTGCGTAACGTACAGCGTTTTCTCACCGCGGTTGATCACATAATTGGGAACGACAGTATCTCCGTCCGTCAGATCGAGTATCTTCGTCCGATATGAACCAACACCCAGCGAATCAAACTGTAGCTCATACTGATGTCCTGTCAGTTGTGTCGAATCCATTCTGTGTACAATAAATTTTGCCGTGCTCGTCCCGAAAGGATGTTCATATAACAATGGATTGAAATATCCTTGCAAAGGAGTGAGTGTAAAACGCTTTGCAACTACGTCGTAATCCTTATCGGATTTCCCCCAACAGGACCAAACAGCGACCAATTCTTTCGATGGTGTTACGATCAGATCGGGTTCCCATTGAAAATTCACCGTATAATCGTTCACGCGAGACTCCAACGAAAGCGGGAGTGCATTCTTATCATACATCCTTGCGTAGACCCCTTCGCGGTCACCATCCTGTTTCCAACTGGACCAGATCACAACGAATCCGTCATCCGCCGTCGCTTTGATCTTCGGCAGCCATTGGTACTCAGCGGTGGTCTGATTGACAGGAATTTCACCACCGATCTTTTCAGCGGATGAAGAGAAACGCTGAAGATAGATGCTTCCGTCATATCCGTCCTGTTCCCAACTGCACCAGACAACGGCGAACGAATTGTCCGAGAATGTTTCTACATCCGCGTACCACTGATAATCTGCAACGAAAGTGTTCACTTGAATTTCCTGAAATGCAGCCGTACCGTTTGCGCTGAAGATCTTTCCGTAGACGCCGTATCCGGGTGGATTGGAATCATCCTGTTTCCATGATTCCCACACAACAATGAACTTTCCGTTTGGAAAATATTGTACTGAAGGTTTTGCCTGACTATACGCGTTTGTTGTGTTGATCTGAAATTCATTCCCGGTTTTCGTACCGCTCTTTGAAATGAGCTGCCCGTAGATTCCTTTGTCGCTTCCATCCTGGTCCCACGAATCCCACACGACAATAAAATTACCGGCTGCATCCGCCGCAGCGTCGGGATTCGTCTGCGTGGAGGCCATCGTGGTGTTCACCGTGAACTCCGGGCCGATGGGAGTTCTGTTCGAAAAGATACGTGCTTTTATGTCGTAGATCTGATTGAATCCTGTATATGATGCCCACGTGACGATCAGATCCCCGTTCTTGCTCATAGCGATCGCAGGTTTGTCCTGATCGAAATTGGTGACGGAATTGACGAGTGTTTCCGTCCCGATCGGCTGATCCGCCGAAGAAAAGAATTGCAAATAAATATCACCGTTGGAAGCGGAGTCGATCTGACGTTCTGATTTCCACACAACAACATAGTTACCGGCAGAGTCACGAGCGATCTGCGGATCACGTTGGACGGATGTCAGTGTGGAATTGACAAAAAATTCCGACTGTGTCCTTGCAAAGACGCTGATCATCGTTATCAAAAGAAGGATATGGAGTTTATTTTTCATAGTGAACATCTCAATGACGGTTGATCAAGCAGATTACTTCAATTGAAAATCAAGCAACTGAT
>CAIVNT010000309.1 GCA_903907305.1 uncultured Ignavibacteriota bacterium | reverse complement strand
TGTGGTTCTTGTTTACAATGCCACTCATGCAACATCGATCGCAACGAACAAAAATGGATATTTCTCGGCGAAATACATTTCGCGGAACATGTTAAAATCCGGTGATCGATACGATCTGAAACGAAAGCGAGCGCTGGAATAGCGATGCAGAAATTTTCATTCAACACGCTCATTATGATCTTTGCCGTGATTATTCTTGTTGCGATCGCAACGTGGATCGTTCCCAGCGGGGAATACCAACGGCAGATCACGAACGGCAAAACTCTTGTTGTCCCTAATTCTTTCTCATTCACCCAGGGAAATCCGCAGGGACTCGCCGATATCCTAACCTCGCCCTATAAAGGATTCGTCAAAGCTGCTGAAATCATTGGCTTTTTGTTCATCTTGGGCGGTTCCTTCTCTGTATTGATCCGAACGGGTGCGATCACTGTTTCCATTCAGCATCTTGCACACACATTCTCCGAGAGACCGCATCTGCAGAAATTCTTCATTCCTACGATCATGGTCATCTTCTCCATCGGCGGAGCAACGTTCGGACTTTCCGAGGAAGTGATGTTGTTCGTTCCGATATTCATTCCATTGGCGATGTCGCTTGGATATGATTCCATCGTAGGACTTGCTATTCCTTTTCTCGGCGCCGCATCAGGATTTGCCGGTTCTGTTTTCAATCCATTCACTGTAGGCATTGCACAAAGTATCGCAGAACTTCCCCTTTACTCAGGAATGGAATACCGCATCATCGTTTGGGTGATCAGCACTGTGTCTATGATCTTTTTTGTATCACGGTATGCGAACAAGATTAAGAAACATCCGGAACAAAGTTTGATGTTCGAATCGGACCGTGAACGAAAATCCGCATTACATCTGCAGAAGCACATCCTTGAAACGTTCACTCTTCAACACAAAATTATTCTAGCCGGATTTGCCTCAGCTCTTGTCGGCCTTGTTGTTGGAGTACTGCAATATCATTGGTGGCTCAATGAGATCGCTGCACTGTTTCTGGCGCTCGGTATTTTCTCCGGCGTCGTCGGACGGCTGTCCGCCTCAAGTATTACGGACAGTTTCAAAGACGGAGCGAAAGATATGGTAGGAGTTGCGTTGATCATCGGCTGTGCTCGCGCAATCCTCGTAATCGCGACGGACGGAAAAGTGCTCGATGTCCTGCTCTACGCATGTTCGGGAATGATCCAGTCGCTCCACCCCGTCTTTGCCGCGCAGATGATGTTTGTGGTTCAGTGTGTCATTAATTTCTTCGTCCATTCCGGATCCGGTCAGGCAGCGCTGACAATGCCGATCATGTCCCCTTTGGCGGATGTTATCGGCATCTCCCGGCAGACAGCCGTACTCGCATTCCAGTTCGGCGAAGGATGGATCAATCCGATCCTGCCGACCTCCGGATTCACGATGGGTGTTTTGGGACTGGCAAACATTCCCTGGGACAAATGGTTCCGGTGGATGCTTCCGATTCAGATCTATTTTTTCATTATCGCATTACTGTTGTTGATTCCACCGGTGTTGTTTCATTGGCAATAACTGTTTTAATCACAATCCACAATTCACATCATAGGAGAAGTTATGAAAAAACTTGCACCATTTTTTCTTGCAATCGCCATTTGTTCGTTGGAACTGCTTGCACAGCCGAACGTGACAAGCGGAACCGGACAGATCGGATTCAACGTAACCAGTTACGGACGACTTCGGGCGAGCACATACCCATATGTTGCCGCAAACCGCGAAGTTGACAGGATGTCATTCGTTGTAGCACAAAGCGATAACGCAGTATTTGATTACAACGAGGACGGTGACAGCACAAGCGTTGTCGCACAATTCGTCACGATCGCCGGTGTGGACAGCGCCGTCACAACGATCTCCGACAACGGTTATACGGAATTGCCTCCGAAAGTAAAAGTTGAAATGACGGTGATGGGTTGGAAGACCCAAAAGTATTTGATCGTGCGGTATCGTGTTATTGCAGATACTGCCGGTCTCGGTTCGCTCTATATGGGTGCAGTTGTTGTTCCGCGTGTCGGCGCCGCCTATGGTGGAGAGATCCTGAAACATAATATTTCTAAGAAGGTCACGTTTATGACTCGAGATGCAACACCGAGTTTCTGGGGATTTAAAGTATTGAATCCGTCACTATTTGGAGTGAGTTTGATGGATTGGGATACGTATTCTTCCGATCCGGACAATGAGGTCACTTCCGATTCATTGCGCAACGCAATGACGAAGAAAAGCGGATTTGATACAAGTCTCGTTGCTGGTGCAAACGGAAGCGTCATTGGACTCAATGTCGGCAAAGCATCATTTAACAACAAAGGTGATGTCTCTACATCATACTATGCCGTTGCTTTTGGCACCACAGAAGCGGAGATGTATGCCGGGATAGATTCAGCAACCGCAAAATATCCGAAGATCGCCACATCCGTTCAGTCGAATGAACACGCAGTCCCCTCCGGTTTTGCGTTGGAACAGAACTATCCGAATCCGTTCAACCCCTCCACGTCGATCGGTTTCTCCGTGGGAAGTTCGTCCTTCGTCAGCATGAGATTGTATGATGCACTGGGGCGTGAGATCCGTTCACTAGTGAATCAGAAGCTCGATGCGGGTACGTATTCCGTATCGCTGAATGCAAAAGATCTTTCCAGCGGCGTGTATTATTATACGCTTCAGGCAGGATCCTTCAGAAGCACAAAGAAAATGTTATTGACAAAATAGCGATCGCTCCATTGCCGAAGCGTCCCTTGCCGGACTCTTCGGCACAACGATATTATTCACAGCTGTTACGCAGAAAACATAAAAGTAATAAAAAATGGTTCGATCTACGATCTCGTAGAGACGCGGAGCAACATTTTTGTTCATCCTGAGCAAATTCTTCGCTTTTTGAAGAATGCGCCGATGGATGACTTAATATATTAAGGTTGCGCCTAGCCGTCAGGCAGGCTCACCATGAACAATATTTTTGAATTGTCTACGACTCGTAGAGCGTAACGTCAGTTATTCATTCGGTACGTCGTTCTTCTTTTCCCTTATTAATATTCATTTATGACCCGATACGACGAGATCAAAAATACGATCAGGGAAAATTATTCTGCGCTTCCCCGTAACCAAAAGAAGATCGCTGATTTCTTTGTCGAACATTTCGATGAGATCCCGTTCCTCAATATTCAGGATATCGCCAAGGCCACGCATTCCAGCGACGCATCCATCGTCCGTTTTGCCCAACGGTGTGATTATGAAGGATTTAAAGAACT
>CAIVNT010000308.1 GCA_903907305.1 uncultured Ignavibacteriota bacterium | reverse complement strand
GTGTCGCAATTATTGTTCATCCTGCCTACGGCTCGTAGAGAGAAAGTCCCGATTTGTTGTTTAATCGGGACGCACCGAAGGATGATATTATGGATTGCGACACTTGCTCAGCATGAACAGTTGCTAACCTGACGGCATTGGGACGCCAGTCCGTCCTGTAGAAACGAATAAATCCGCGAAGTTCGCTAAGAACCGCAAAGAGCGGAAAAAGAAATGCAGGGACAACGAAAGTTCGTCCCGCAGTTATTAAATGATATTTGCGATGGCGTGTGCAAGAAGATGATTCAGATACACCAGCGGCAAATAGAACACCAATCCCATAGCGATACTCCGCACGATCAATTTCTCAGGAATAATTCCGCTCCTTCTTATCCGATAGAACAGATAGAAGGAAAACGGAATATTGAAGATCACCGCTGTCACCGTCCCGGGATTATACATCCCTAAGAAGAGCCACCCGATCGCATGCGGCAGGAGTGCATTCCAAAAAATGATCGCCTGCAGCGTGAGCAATGTCAAAATGCCGATCCTGCGGATCTCCCCGCGAAGACAGAGCCAAGTAGTAACAGCCGGAATGAGTGTTACAAGGACGAGCGAAATATATAATTGCACTGTGGAGAATTGAAGATGCGACATGAACGGCACGCGCAGTTTCACAATGTCCTGATACAACTGCATCCATTTCGGCATCGTGATCGCTTCTTCAATGTTATGGATCATCAGAAAGAATGTGATAAACCATAGGACTCTTTTTACATCATCATCGTTCTTCAATAGATATCCAATCTTCATTACTCCGTAAAAAAAGGAATCCTGCCAAAAGCAGGACTCCTTTAGAACATAACAAAATTTGACCTGTTACTTTAGAAGCATCATCTTCGATGCTTTCACCGAACCCCCGGACTCAAGTCGGGAGAAGTACAATCCGCTTACCAGTTTCGAACCGTCGAATGTCACCGTGTAACGCTCTCCCCCTTTGATCATACCGCTGAACAGCATCGCTACTTCCTGTCCAAGCATATTGAACACCCGCAGATGTGCTTCACTGTTCGTCGGCACGGAGAATTCTATCTTCGTTGACGGATTGAAAGGATTCGGATAATTACGGAGCAGCATGTAGTTGTTTGGAATATCGCTCTCATTCCCAACTCCTGCTGTACCGGATGTTTTTACGGAAACGGTTGTATCGTTCATTGCAATACTGTTGATACTTTTCACATTCTTCAATTGGATAGAATAGTTCGTCCCTGCCGCAAGATTCGATTTTTCAACAAGGATCTTTGAATAATCATTGTTCACACCGAACGTTACTTTTGTCGCCGTTCCTGTTATGCCGAAATCGATGTTCGCAGTATTCATTACTGTCGTCGAATCTAGCACGCGGGAAAAATCGATCAGCAATGTTGTCGCATTCATCTGCTTCACTGCGGTGACCGAAGGACTCATCGTTGGGAACCACAATTCCGCAGCAAATTCAGGATGGTCAATGAATGGATTACGGTTCTTCTGGATCGCAAAAATTGCGGCGTTGCGATTGATCTCTTTTACGCTTACGGTATCACGAAGTGTCCATGAATATAACATACCGGCATACCATGGCAGAATATCCGATTTACTTGTGCCGGGACTCGCTCCCCATGCGCCGTCCTCACCAAAATATCGTACGGACATATACATCGCGGAACGCGCAACATCTCCCTTGTATTCATTGATCGGTTCAAAAACTGTTCCGCCGTATCCGGGTGAATTACTCGTTCCGACTTTACTGCCATTCAATGATGTCCAACTTGCCGAACCAACATCGCCGTATGGATAGTTACTTCGGCGGTTATTCACATAACCGTCCGTCGGATACATATGGAACAGATCGGACCGTGCAGGGTTCGTCGCACCGAGCCAGCTGTCACACCATGAATGCTCGCGATTGTAGCAGTTGTTCTCACCGCTGTAACTTCCACATTTTTTCACGTTGTGAGAGTACTCATATGGAGGAGTTCCTCCCGGAATGTCGGAATACATATCCCATACGTTACCGTTCGGTTTGGAATCGGTCGATATAAACGCAGTATATAATCCGTCGTAACTGACAACGGAATGTCCTTTAATGATATTGTGCAGTGCTGTCCGCAAAGCTTGTCCATATTGTCTGAACGCTGCTCCATAATAGTCCGATGACGGCGGCGGCACAACATTGGAATATGTTCCGCTGAGCCCAACGGTCTGAGCGGTAACTCCTGTGCTGGTAAGTGTAATATTTCCGGAATGGGAACTCTGTGCGGACGGATTGTAACGGACATAGATCGTTGTCTGTGCAACTGCGCCGCTAGTTTGCGTTAATGTGATCGGCGATGTACCAAATGTAGAATTGTTGAGCGACAATTCGAACTGCGCCGGCGGTGTGATCACGATGTTATCCGTAAGGCTTGTCCCGGTCACCCAAAAGTTTTGTGACGGTGTGGGGACAGCATTCACTTGTCCGAAGGAAAGTGACAATGCTGAGACTTGAATATTCGTTGTAGTGGTATCATCCACGCCGCCGCCTGTTGAATCAGAACGGAGTGTGATATCATCCAATCGGCATGGCTGAGCACCGGTCTTGAGGAATTTTAGTTTCAGACCGTCGATCTGCGCTGCCGGCGGAAGCGCAACATCGGTCACAAGATACCATCCTGCAGCGCTGGTATTGGTCGGCAGTCCTGTTACCGGAACAGTTTGATATGCTGAACCGTCCCAGAACTGGACTGTAAATGTTGCAAATGCAGTTCCTGATCCCCCTTCTTTCCGTACCGCAAAATTGAGCTTCAATGCAGTGTATGCGGCAGCGTTTATTCCTTCGATCGCGAATCCACGCTCATCGGTCGGAACCCCAGCACCCAATGCAGTAGTGAAGTAGATATTCCCTGCTCCGGTCGCCCCGGCATAGCCGGATGAAGAACTTGTCGAGCGGACATCACCCGGATTTGCCGCATTTCCAGCAGTCATTGTTAGACTATCATTATCGAATCCATTCGCCGTCTCATACACCGAGATAGCCGTGGTTGCACTCGGCACCCCGAGCGACTCCGTAAGGATGGTAGTTTGTGCAGTTGCAAAGGAGGAAAGCAGGAGAACGAGAACAAGGAGTTTTTTCATTGAACAGTATGTTGGTGATGAATGAGTGTTAACTAATATTGCAGGATTAAGTGCCTTCGTGCTTTTGCGGCAAAGCTTTTCTTAACGACCGCATCTGATGTAGACAATATATCACAATTTTCAGTTTTTGCTAATGATGGACGGCACCCGAACAACGGTCAAACCGCTTTCATTCCCCATCCTGTCTACTGCTGAAACCGCTGCCGATGTGAGCGGTTCGGTTGATTCTACCATACTCTTCTCATCGGTTTGTGTTTGATTTGCTTTCTGTATTTTTCTTTGCAATGGCAATACGATCCGAGTCAATGGAGAATTAATGACCCTATATTCCCACTTTGAACCAAATTGGCAATAGATGATGGACCGGAACAGTTCCGTATCATGTTTTTCATCCCATACGATCACTACCGAATCATTCTCGACTGTCGTCTTTACAACGGGCAATTCCGGACCCGAGTCATCAAGCCACGGTGATGACGGAACGATCGCCGGATTCTTATACGGACCGCTCCGCAGTACATTGTTCAGCAGACTGCTGTCCTTCATGAATGACTTCATACTAAAATGGACCTGACCGGGACCATCCGGTACGAATCCTCTCGTGATCATGATCTGATTGAAGATCTCGTCCGCCGTCTTCTCTTCTTTCGGTCTATTGATGATCATTCCCGGCCAGAGATTCCGCTTCATCGTATTCTCTTTCGCCCACCATCCCAGCAATACCGGAAAACTCTGCGGGATCTGATTCACGGGCCAATATAATTGCGGTGTCCAATAATCCACCCAGCCTTTGTTCAGCCACAACTTTGCGTCGGCATACAACATATTATACTGATCGTATCCTGCAATCGACGGAGGATTCTTCGGCCGCCAGATACCGAACGGACTCAAACCGAATTTCACAAACTTCTTTTCAGCTTTGATTCCCTTATACACTCTTTCAATGAACGTATTCACATGCGACCGTCTCCAGTCCTCGCGAATAAGCGTTGAATCCACATTCAGCGATTTGCTCCACTGCTCATCGTCAGGAAATTTCCCGTCATTATACGGATAAAAATAATCATCGAAATGGATCCCGTCGACATCATACCGTTTCACCACATCCATCACCACATTGTAGGAAATATCCTGCGTTTCTTTGTTGGACGGATCGAGCCAATACATTCCGTCGTTGATCTTCTTTGCCAGATCCGGCCGGCGCCGTACAATGGATGAATCGGGAATCGGATTTCCGCCGGTCAACAATGCACGGTATGGATTGAACCATGCATGCAGTTCCATCCCGCGCTTGTGCGCTTCATCGATCCAGAATTTCAGCGGATCGTAGAACGGTTCCGGCGCTTTCCCCTGCGTTCCCGAAAGATACGATGACCATGGCTCCAGTGTGCTTGCATAAAGTGCATCGCAGTGCGGACGGACCTGGAGGATGATGGCATTCATGTTCAACGCAGATGCTGTATCGAGGATCGCTAGTGCTTCTTTCTGCTGCTGCTCCGTGCTGAGTCCCGGCTTGCTCGGCCAGTCAATATTCGCGACAGTAGCGACCCACACCGCACGAAACTCACGTTGCGCGCGGGGAATATCATCCGCAACACTGTCCTTTTTAATGCCCGTAAATAACGAACATCCGTTCAAAAGGAACAGAAACGCGTGAATAAATATTATTACCGTAAAACGTTTTCGCATATATAAATGTGTCATTCTGAACGCCTGCCTGCCGGCAGGCAGGTAGGCCCGATGTCCCATTCTGAAAAAAAACATCGGGACGAAGTGAAGAATCCAGAGCAATGCCAAAATCACAAAAAATAAAAGGACGCATATAATGCGTCCTTTTGATATTCTACAGCGCTATAACTTACCTTTTTTTGAATTCCGCAACCAGTTCCTGCATCACTGTCTTCGCATCGCCGAACAGCATCTTCGTATTCGGTTCGTAGAAGAGCGGATTCTCAATGCCGGCAAACCCTGTTGCCATCGAACGTTTCATTACGATCACTGTCTTCGCTTTGTCCACGTCGATGATCGGCATTCCGTAGATCGGACTCGATTTTTCCGTCCGCGCTGCCGGATTCACAACATCGTTTGCACCGATCACGATACAGACGTCGACCGAATCCATCGTCGGATTGATCATTTCCATTTCAAGAAGCTGATCATACGACACGTTCGCTTCTGCAAGCAGCACGTTCATGTGACCGGGCATACGTCCTGCCACCGGATGGATCGCAAATTCAACTTTGATCTTCCGTTTTTCCAGCTCATCGCTCAGTTCGCGCACTGCGTGCTGTGCCTGTGCAACAGCCATTCCGTATCCGGGAACGATTACAACGCGTTCGGCCTGTTCAAGGACGAATTTGGTGTCTTCAATACCGAACTTGGTGATCGGCCGCGCTTCAGCAAGACCTGCTGTTTCTACCTGCGGTGCACCGACGGCACCGAACAGAACGTTGCCAAAGGATCGGTTCATCGCTTTGCTCATAATGATGGAAAGGATGAAACCGGACGAACCGTCCAGAGATCCTGCAATGATCAGCACTTTGTTGTCGATCGCAAATCCTGTCGCCGCTGCGGCAAGACCGGCATACGAATTCATCAGCGATATCACCACCGGCATATCCGCTCCGCCGATCGGCAGAACGATGAAGACACCGATCAGGAACGACACCGCGATCATCGCATAGAACATCATATAGTTGTACGGGAAGAAAATAAGATAGACGAACATACAGACGGCAACCAGGAACATCGTAATATTTACGGCGTTCTGTCCTTTATATGTGATCGGTGCACCTTTGATCATCTCATTCAATTTTCCGAACGCCATCAAGCTTCCTGTTACGGTCAATGCCCCGAAGAGCACTTCAAATCCGATCGCACTCATCAGTCCGTTGCTCAGTTCGCCGAGATGGCCTTTTTCAATGTATTCATTCACGCCCACGAGCACTGCGGCAAGAGCACCGAATGCATGCGAGAGCGCGATTCGCTGCGGCATCGCTGTCATCGGCATAAAGATCGACATCGCCGCGCCGATCGCAGAACCGATCGCAATACCGGTGATGATCCATTCCCATGTGACGATCTTTCCGCCGACCAGTGTTCCCACAACTGCGAAGAGCATTCCGAGTTCCGCCATGTGCATTCCGCGGCGCGCAGATTCCGGATGGCTCAATCCTTTCAAACCAAGGATGAACAGAACGGAAGAGACGAGGTAAACAAGTTCCATTGCGTAATTCATGATTTCTTCTCCTTCTTCTTGAACATCTTCAGCATGCGCTCAGTGATCATGAATCCGCCGACCACGTTGATCGTTGCTGCGGTAACGGCGATGAATCCGAGGACCTGTCCCGTAAAATGATCGCTTCCTGCCGCCACCAGTGAACCGACAAGCGAGATACCGGAAATGGCATTCGTTGCGGACATCAACGGCGTGTGGAGCGTTGGTGTTACCTTTTTGATGATCTCAAATCCGACAAATCCTGCCAGGATGAGAATGTAGATAAGTTCTATTTGCATGATTTCTCCTTAACGAAACGATGAACGTTCACGCGCCGAATGGCGCACGGACATTGTGATTATTTTTTTTCGGCTTTCTTCGGAACGAACGTCGGATGAACGATCTTTCCACCGTGTGTGATCAGACAGCTTTTGATGATATCATCTTCCAGTTTCAGATCGAACTGTTTTGTTTCTTTGTTCCAGAACTCATCCAGCAGATTGAACAGGTTGTTGGAATACATCTGGCTTGCATTCATTGCAACGCGCGCCGGCATGTTCTTGATGCCGATGATCTTCACGCCGTTCTTTTCCACGATCTTCCCTGCCTCGGATCCTTCAACGTTCCCGCCGGTCTCCACAGCAAGATCCACGATCACACTTCCCGGTCTCATTGCCGCCACCATCTCTTTGGTGACGATCACGGGAGCTCTTCGGCCGAACACCTGCGCTGTTGTGATGACAACATCGGCTTGAGCACAATACTGTTTCATCACTTCGCGCTGTTTCTGCAGCTGCTCTTCGGTCAATGCCTTTGCATATCCTTGTGCCGTCTGCCCTGTTTCTCCCAGATCCACTTCAACGAACTTTGCCCCGAGTGAGAGCACATCACTCTTTGCGACGGGACGTGTATCGAAGGCATCCACTTTTGCACCGAGACGTTTCGCTGTGGCGATCGCCTGAAGTCCCGCCACACCAGCACCAATAATGAATACTCTCGAGGGCTGGATCGTTCCGGCCGGTGTCATCATCATCGGGAAGATCTTCTGGATACTATCCGCGGCAACGATCACGGCAGCATATCCTGCAAGACTCGCCTGCGAACTCAGCGCGTCCATTTTCTGAGCACGGGTCGAACGCGGGATCATTTCCATGGAGATCGCCGAGATATTCTTCTTGGCAAGATCGCCGATCAATGCAGCTTCGTTGAATGGATCGAGATAGCTGATGCTGATCGCTCCCTTTTTCATCAGAGACAGTTCTTTCGTCTCCGGCTTGCGGAGCCGAAGAACGATGTCACCAGAGGCCAATAATTTTTTCCGGACCTTTTCTACTGTTGCACCGGCAGTAACATATTCTTTATCGGTGATTCCGAGGGTCGCCCCGATCCCTGCTTCTACAGAGATCACAGCCCCTTTTTTCACCAGCTTCTCAACGGTTGACGGAAGAACCGGAACCCGCAATTCAACGGTCGAGTTTTCTTTGGGGATAGATATTTTCATAATGTTTTCGCTATTGTAAATTTTTAGGTATAACGATGATTAATTCATTTAATGGAACAACATTCTTTTTCGAAGTATACGGCGCCATATCCGGCGTCGGCTGGAATGCTCTATACATCGGAACCGCACCGGCATCATACTGCGTCATCGGCGGAATTCCCAGGATCAATTCGATCGTTCGAAGGACAGACGCAGTCGTGTAGTGGGTTGAATCGACCACCGCCCGCTTCGCATACGGTGAGATCACCATGGCAGCGGAACGATGTGCGTCAACATGATCAATGCCGCCGTTTGCGCTTGTCTCCAACACAAAGATCGCCGATTCTTTCCAATATTTACTCTTGCTGATCCGTTCTACGATCATCCCGAGTGCCGCATCATTGTCCGCGACAAAGGCATTCTGAGTTCTGATCCTGCTGAATTTCCCCTGCGTGTGATCGTTCGGCAGACGGATCATGGATAAGGATGGAAGGGAATCTCCTTTTTCGTAAGCATCGAATTCCTTCATCCATTCGGAAGTACGTGCCGTGTCATAATAATTCAGATCGAAACCGCGATAGAACGGTGACGTATTCGTGAACAATCCTTTAGCGAGAGGCATGATCTCGCCGCGCTGGACTGCTTCCTCGTTCAGGAACAGACCGTAATTGCGGACGGTAAGATTTTTTCTCTGAACTGCATCCCACAAGTATCCGCTCTTCGGTGTTGAGATTCCGTCCTTCTCATAATCAAATTCTCCGCCCCGCTTTCCATAAAGCGTCGGCATCGTTTTTTCCACATAGTCATTGGAGAATGCGCCGGTGCTCCAATGCATACCGCTCGCGCTCGTCTGACCGTTTGAGTAAAAATTATCCAGCAGCACAAAATCCTGAACGAGTGACTGGTGATTCACCGCCACATTTTTTCCATACTTTGCGTTCGCCGCATCGCCGTTTCCGGTATTCAAATTGCCAAAAAGATCGTCATAGGAGCGGAGTTCTTTTAAGATATAGAACAGATGTTTGATCGGTGAAACAACAGATGATGATTTTGGGATTGGATTGTCGGCAGTCCAATCCGGATATTCCTGTTCGCGAGTGTACGGATTATTATTCTTTACTTTGGAAGTGTACTCTTTCAGTTCATTCAACGTCGGAACGGGAATAAATGAGATCGTTCCTTTCAAAAAATCGAAAGGATTTTCTTTATTGAGACTCTTTCCTGATGCCTCGCCTTTTCCGTTCGCAACGATCAGCACTGAATCTGCATACACCACTGATGTAGGATACCAACCCGTCGGGATGAAGCCGCTCACTTGACTTTGCCCCGCCGGGCGGATATCGACAACGGCAAGCGCATTGTTATCGGCAAGTGCAACGTACAACGTTGAATCCCCTTTCCCGAGTGCGAGCGCATTCGGCGTACTGCCGATTGGTGAATTCGGACGCAACGCTACGTCGATCGTCTCTTGCACCTTCAATGCCTGAAGATCGATCACTGAAACATTGTTCTCTCCCGAGTTGGTGACGAATAAACGGGATCGTGAATCATCCATCACCATTGCCGAAGGATGATTCCCCACTTGAATCTCTTTGATCAAAACCAGTTCTTCCGACTGGACCACGGCAACGGTTGATCCTCCCCAAACACTTATATAGAGTAACTTCCGTTGCTCGTCCAATACACACGTATACAATGGGGAAGAAAAATCGAGCCGCTTCATCACCGTATTTGTAAATGCATTCAATTGATAGACCGATGGAGTGATCCTGGAGACGGCGTAGATCTTGTCCCCCTCAGAATTTACAGTGAGTCCTGTCGGTGAGATGAATGTCTTTTGCTCATCATTGGTGAGCGGAATTGAACTGGTAAACCAGCCGGAATCGTTTTGAAAACCGTAACGATAGATCTTATCATCGTTTCCTGCACCGACAAAAAAATAGTCCCCGAAAGGACCCCACGCTGCACCCATCCATGATTTTCGGATCGGTAGTTGCTGTTTTACACGCTGTTCTTTTATATTGACGATGGAAAGAGTTTGATCAAAGTATCCGCTGTTCACTACAACAAGAGTTTTGCGATCAGGTGAAAGAGCCAGACCGAGAGGCATATCTCCTGAAAAGATTGAATGTCCTGCCGGAGTCATTCCTTGTCCATTCGGCAGCAGAAGTAACGCGCCTGGTGCCGAACTCATCGGTGTTTTTTGGGATGTCTGCGAAGAACAGCCAAACAAAAGAAGACAAAAAGAACAGTAGAGGAATTGTTTCATTGAACCGGATCGTTTTTGAGATAGTTTACTAATATAGCAATCTTCTCTGCCGTGAGCAACATGAACATTTCACCCTCATATTGAGCGTTTATAGAAATATCAATACGGCTAATGAATTTTTTCAGATGTAGTTCCGACTACAAACGCATTCGCAAGAACAAGACATAAAGCTCTGATTAAACAAATCCTTCCATTAACTGAGCCGGTTGAAACTCAACGGAGATTTTGTTAAGTTAATGCAGATTATTTCAATCATCCCAATGGAACTTGCACACCTCTAGCTGCTGTTATGCATCTGCGGAGGATAAACGGTCCAATTACTGAATGTTTCCCATCATCTCCGCGGTCTTCCAACAGGATCCCAAACATAAGGAATTTGAGCAGCAAACTCTTCCCCATATGGAAGTGCTGTATAACTACGCACTTCGGATGACGGGGAATAAGGAAGATGCGAACGACCTTCTGCAGGAAACATATCTGAAGGCGTACCGCTTTTGGGATAAGTTCGAACAAGGAACGAACTTGCGTGCATGGATGTTTAGAATCATGAAGAACACATACATCAACCTCTACCGGAAGGAATCAAAAGAACCGGACAAAGTTGATTATGACGAGATCGAAGGATATTACAATCTCATCCGTGACCAGAACAGCGACGATAACGATCTTCAGGAAAAAATGTTCGGTCAGCTGTTGGATGACGATGTTTCCAAAGCGCTCGAAATGCTCCCCGAAGAATTCAGAACCGTCGTGATCCTTTGCGATATTGAAGGACTTGCATACGAGGAAATAGCTGAGTTCCTTCAGATCCCTGTCGGCACAGTCCGTTCGAGAATTCACAGAGGAAGAAAATTGTTATACGCACGATTATACGACTACGCAAAGAAACGCGGATTTATCAAAAAAGATGTTCAGGATCAATGAAACAAAGGTATTGTAGTGAAATGCACTGAATTTAAAGAATGTGTGTGCGAGATCATCGATCATCGTCTTTCGAAAGAACGGACGGATGAATTGATGCAGCATGCACATCTATGCCCTCACTGCGGTTTCGAATTCCGTGCGATGCAGGCGACGAAGGAGATCGTCCACTCAAAACTGCAGCGCAGCAGCGTCCCCTCTGATGTCTACTATTCCATTATCAATGCAACACTCAATTCATCGAATTCGTCATGGTTCACGCGTCTGTTCGGTTTCCGGCTGAATCCCGCACTCGCTTTTGTTGCCATCGCAGTCGTTGTTGTTGGTATCTATTCATTTTTCCTTCCTGCGAAGAACGGAATGCCCGAAGACGCGAACATTATTTCGCAGTCAGTGAAAAATTATCAGGCGGTCATCGGCGGTTCTATCAAACCGCAGCTCGTCAGCTCCGAAGATGGCGTCCGCTCATTCCTCGCAAAGGCAGTTTCGTTCGATGTCAATGTGCCTAAGATGAAGGGCTGCAGCTCCTGCGCCGCAGTATTGTCGGACTTCAACGGCATCAAACTTGCCCACGTTGTTTATCAAGTGGACGGTAAAGATATTATCTACATCTACCAAGCATCAATGAATGACGCAATGGACGGAAAAACGATCGGTCTTCCTGATGAAGTACGGGACGAATTGAAGAAAACCGATTGGTATGTCAGGGAAATGTCCGATTCCACAACACTTGTAATTTGGCGGTATAAAAATACGCTTTGCTCTGCCGTCAGCAGTATGAAAAAAGAAAAAATGATCGCATTATTAACAGAAAAGGATCTGAAGGAATGAAATATCTCTTCATCTCAGCATTGTCTCTCGCATTGATCTCCTGCCAACAGCAAAAACAGCAAACCCCCACTCCTCAAACAGTGTCACCGTACAAAGAGAATGTTTCCATTTTGGTCAGTTCAGAAAAGACGGGAGAGGGGTCTGTCCCCAATTTTACATGGACCGATGCCAATGGAAAACCGCAGACATTTGCAGAAGCATCAAAAGGCAAACCGGTCCTCGTCAACTTTTGGGCTACGTGGTGCGGTCCTTGCGTCCATGAGATCCCCGATCTTGTGGCGTTGAACGAAGAATACTCAGCAAAAGGTGCGTTGATCATCGGCATCTCGGCGGATAGGGATGATGACGCACTGACCCTCGTTGCTAATTTTGCCAAAGAAAAGAATATGAAATATCCAATTATCATCGACAATGGTGATCTTGAAGAGGCATTCGGCGGGTTACGCGGATATCCTACGACGTTATATATTGAT
>CAIVNT010000307.1 GCA_903907305.1 uncultured Ignavibacteriota bacterium | reverse complement strand
CCGGCTTGGCAAGTTTGGAAAGCGGTTTGGGAAAAGTTGCGGGCGTTCAGAATCTCGCCGTCGTCATTCCGCGCACCGACGCTTCCGGAAGGACTCCTGTCTCGCTCAATACCGTCACTCATATCGGCAATGGTAAATCGAATTACATTATGGAGGTAAAGCCGGCAGACATTCCTGCGCTCGGAAACAACACCTATGATGTCTCGTTCACCTATTCTTCCCGTTATGACAAAGGCTCTCCTTCGATAAAACTCCGGTATACTGCTGCGGATTCATCCAGGGTGCTTCCCAAAAATTACGGGTTTCAGTTTGTAGCATCGAACAGAGTGAATCTGATCGATCTGAGCACCGGACTCGAATTCTCCGGCAATCCGAAGATCTATCCTGTTCCTGCAGGGTATCTGATGCAGGGCTCGCCTGCTTCATTCAGGATATTTCTCGATGCCACTGATACCATCACAGCCAATAAGCCGAAAACGGGAGATTTCTTCTCCGTCAATTTCAGCACAATGGTTGTCCGGAATGAAACAGATACGGTCGTCGCACCCCGACAGTTCACCTCGCAGCCGGATAAGATCCAGGCAACAAATGACGGTGTTCTCTTCTCCGTCCGCGCACCGGAAATGATCCAGAATATCCGCCGCGAAGGTCGTAACGATAATCTTTTTGTCAATTTTTCTGTGGGACGTTCCGACAGTATCAAGAACAATACTTTTCGTCTGACAACAACCGGATTCGGATTGAATGTAACGGGTATTCCGTTCCTGAAGATCCTGATAACCAGAATGAATGATACGATCAATGTCCGATCCATTGACTCCGTCTACTCATTAGCATCGCTCAACTTTAATGGACTCGCCGCAACGATCGAATTTTCCCCTTCAAATATCCCTCAATCCGGAAATGTCTTCTACGTTACGACTGTTATCCCGCTTGAACCGACTCTCGCCGATAAATACAGATTCTCCATAAAAGGAGCCAGTATTGATCAGCAAAAGGCCAAAGCGGATCTTTCGAACATCAAGGTCGTTCCGAATCCGTACATCGTATCATCGCTCTTCGAACCGGAATACGGTGAACTGCGTCGAGAACCTGTCCGTCAGATACAGTTCACGAATCTTCCGGCAGTGTGTACCATCCATATCTTTACCGTGGATGCGAATCTGGTTAAGACCATCCAGCATTCATCCGTCAGCGGTACGGAACCGTGGGATCTTAAATCCGAAGGGGGCCGCGAAGTAGCCTCGGGAGTGTATATGTATCTCGTGAAATCCGAATCGGGCGAATATATGAACCGTTTTGCCGTCATTAAATAGACAGGACCGAATATGAAAAAAATATTTCTTCTCCTCACCATGTTCTCTTTTGTCGCTGTCGCACAGAATCCTAATCTCGGCACATCGGGAGCGAAGTTCCTCCAGGTCCCGGTCGGCAGCCGGGGGATGGCGATGGGGGGCGCATTCATCGGAACAACGAACGACGCATCTTCCGTCTTTTGGAATCCTGCAGGAACTGCCGCCATCGAGGGGACCGAAGCGCAGCTCTCCGTTGTGAATCTCTATTCGCAATTCACCCATAACGCTGCTGTTATCTCGCACTCTCTCGAAGATATTGGAACACTTTCGCTCAGTTTTATTTCGCTTTCAATGGAAAAAACAGAGATCACCACAGAAGAAAAACCGAACGGGACCGGCAGTTTTTACGATGCACAGGATATTGCGATCGGACTGACATACGCGCGTAAATTATCGGCAGAGTTCAATGTCGGCTTTACCGCAAAATTTATCAACCAACGGATCTGGAATGAGACCGCAAGTGCCTGGGCGTTCGATATCGGCACACAGTATTCCGTGGACTTTAACAATCTTGTCATTGCAATGAGCATGACCAATTTTGGCTCCGATCTGAAATTCGACGGTGAAGATCTGAACATCAACTATTTGAAAAGTGATAACTATCCCATCAGCCGCCTAGCACCGGGACGATTGGAAACCACTGCTGATCCTCTTCCGCTCCATTTTCAGGTGGGTGTCGCAATGGACGCATTGAGATCGGATTTTCTGACGATTCGGACGGAGATCGATGCTACTCATCCGAGCGATAATAATGAACGGATCAATATCGGAGGCGAAGCGAATTTCGTTGGACGGTTCTTTGTGCGTGCCGGCTACCGGTTCATGTATGACGATGAGAACTTCACCTTCGGCGGCGGACTCACGTTCCCGTTCGGTGACAATATCCTGAGGTTCGATTATGCGTATGCGAACTTCACACTTCTGCCGGACCTACATCGCTATACAGTAGCATTCGATTTTTAACACAAGGATTCTTTTCAATCCGAATGTCACGCGTGGAGGTCGTTCCGTGTGACATTTTTATTTCACAGAGATCTGTTTCAAGGTACCGAACCTCAATCTGAAACAGTTATTGATGATCGATGATGCGCTTTCTTCGCTATACCATTACT
>CAIVNT010000306.1 GCA_903907305.1 uncultured Ignavibacteriota bacterium | reverse complement strand
AGCGAACCACAGAGACACAGAGAAGAGCAATTGATAATTGACAATGGACAATTGAAGATGAAGAGCGAAGAGCTAAACACGGTGGGCACTGAGAAGAGCAAAAGGTAATTGATAAGTGATAATGGATAGTGGAGAATCTAGAACTTAGAATGAAGAATGAAAAAATAAGGATCAATTTGTGAGGGCTTTATACCAGATCTGTTTTTTTCGTTTCAGTTCTTTGAGGCCTTTATATTGATATTCAGCTACGTCTTCAGTAAGAATGCCCAATTGAAGCATTGCTTGTCCCCAAGCGTGGCGGGGTAAACGGGAGAGATATTCATCCACGAGAGTTTGTTGTCCATTGTAGCGGGGATCGGTCCGTTGTTTGCGGTGTCGGTTAGTGGAGGACATAAGGAAAGATAAAAAAAGCAATTGACAATGGACAATTGAAAATGAAGAATGTAGAATGAAAGCAAAACAGTGAGCCACGGAGGGCACAGAGAAGAGCAATTGATAGATGAAAATGGAGAATGTAGAATTACGAATGATTGATACAAGTGAGGGGATGTAAAATTGTCCAGTGTTATTTTTCCAATGTCAATTACTATTTAACAGTTAATCTCTCTGATCAGAATAGGGGAAATCGGACTTTTCCAGTCTTCAAAGACAAAAAATTCCGTAAAAAAATCTTGCAAAACGTATGCTTTTTGTTGTATATTTGTAACGCTTCAAGAGCAATTGACAATGGAAAATTGAAAATTGTGCGCAGGGTTTGAGATTTGGAATTTGAACTTTGTCGTTTGAAATAGAAGTATTTGGGGTCGTAGTCCCGATAAAAAACATCGGGATTTCGCACCGTAAACAACACGGCGCTCAACTCAGAAAGTGTTGTTTGTTCTTTTACGTTTGAAATGGGGTCGTAGCTCAGTTTGGTTAGAGCGCTTGCCTGTCACGCAAGAAGTCGAGGGTTCGAGTCCCTTCGGCCCCGCTGAAATTCCTAAAACAACGTTGTCACGTCATTCAATAGGCCAAATTATTGATGAAGATTGTTACCGCATCCGGAATTCCCATTCCTCAAAATTGCGCAACGTTGTCCTTCTCATCCAATCCCGACTGTAGGTTAATCCAATGAACAAGTCCTATCTTGATTATTTTCTCAAGATTCGCCTTCCGATCATCATTTTCGTGGCGCTTGCTTCCCTTACGTTCACATTCTATGTGTCACGCGCAGAGCGGGACGGTGTAGGATATTCACCCGTGCAGCCGATACCGTATTCGCACAAACTGCATGCAGGACAAATGGGAATGGATTGCCAGTATTGTCATACCGGAGCATCCAAGTCCCGTCACGCAATGGTGCCGCCGCTGAGCACCTGTATGAACTGTCATACCATCGCCCGCAAGACCAGACCAGACATCATCCGATTGACACAATATTACAACGAAGGCAAAGTGATGCCGTGGAAACGGATCCACAAAGTTCCGGATTACGCATACTTCAACCACAGCGTTCATGTCAACAAAAATATACCATGTCAGCAGTGCCACGGCAACATTCAGGAGATGGATGTGGTGAAACAGGCAAATTCGTGGACGATGAATAACTGCATCACCTGTCATCGGAACGCTCCGACGATATTGGCGAACATTCCCGGAATTAAAAAAGGTCCGGAGAATTGTTTTGCGTGTCATAGGTAATGCATAATATGCAGTTACTCTGAGTCCCGAAGGGACGAAGAGTCTGAAGCGCGTTAAGATGGTGAGTCTCAGATTCTTCACTTCGTCCCGACAAAGAACGTCGGGACTCCTTTCAGAATGACATTGATGTGAGAGTGTTTTTCAGTACAAAGTTTTGTCCAATGATCGAGCAATTCTGGAAGTAATTATGAAAAAATCTAACGTGAACTCCGAACGGAGAAGTTTCTTTAAGAAGGCAGGGATCGGCGCCATCGGTGCAGCATTGACGGGCGCGCTGCCGCTCTCGCTGTTCTCGAAAGAACGCGAAGCGAAGAATCCTGAAACGAAAAATTCTATCTCCATCAAGATCAACCCGATGGCTGTGAAACGGGAGAACAGAAAGTAAGAATGGAACCTTCAACGAATAAGAACGAATCGAAATACTGGAGAAGTCTCCGGGCATATCATAACGACCCGACGCTGGAAGAAGAGAAGGCACGCGAGTTCGCGAAGGAAGTGACAGGGGATTTTGATCTCAACGCGATGTCCGCCATCAGCCGGAAGCAGTTCCTGGCTCTCGTCTCCGCATCCGCCGCATTCGCCGCAGCGGGCTGCACGAACTATCGGGACAAAGGGGAGATCGTTCCTTACACCCGCAAGCCGGAAGAGATCACGCTGGGAAAAGCGAACTTCTACGCTTCCACATTCGTGGAGAACGGACAGGAATACGGCATCCTCATCAAGACGCGCGAAGGCCGTCCCATCAAGATTGACGGCAATCCCGATCATCCAGTGAATAAAGGAAAGATCTCTGCACGCGGACAAGCAAGCATCATGGGCTTGTACGATCCGGAACGTCTGAAAGATCCGATGCTGATCGAATCCGGTATCCTTTCGAAGAGCAGCTGGAAAGAAGTTGAATCCCAGATCGTTGATGCATTGACGAAATCCGCAAAAGCAGGGAAAGAGATCGCAATCGTCACTCATACGATCACTTCACCCTCCGCAAAAAAAGTGCTGACTGAATTCGCCGCGAAATATCCTACAGCAAAGATCT
>CAIVNT010000305.1 GCA_903907305.1 uncultured Ignavibacteriota bacterium | reverse complement strand
CTTCGGCGGAGTGGCGGGCACCGGGGCCATCGTCCGCACGATGGTGAACATTAAGGCAGGAGCAAAGACAAAACTCTCCGGGATCATCCACGGAGTGATATTGATCGTAGTGATGCTTTTTCTCGGCGGATTCGCTGCACATATTCCGCTTGCTGCGCTGGCCGGTGTTTTGATGATGACTGCCATTGGAATGTTCGAAACAGAACCGATGCGGCTTATTCCGAGATCGCCGATTCCCGATTCAATTGTTATGCTGACAACAATTGCGATCACTGTTTTTATTGATCTTATCACTGCAGTAGAAGTCGGGATGGTCATGGCGGCATTTCTGTTCGTCCACCGGATGAGTGAACTCGGCATGGTGAGCGGGAGCACTATGAACGGTGATTCAAAGATCAAGCTCGATGAAGCAACTCGAAAGGATCTCGACAAGCATAAGATCGTTATCTATGATATTGAAGGGGCTTTATTCTTTGGAGCTGCCAGATCGTTTGTGGATAATCTCGAACGGAACTTCGGTGTGAATGTTGTTATCCTGGATATTGAGAATGTCCCGGTGATCGACACGACCGGAGCGATCGCTTTGGAAAATATCGTCCACCGTCTATATGCGGATAAAAAAAGATTGTTGATCGTCGGCATCCGTCCGTCCGTCCGACAAGTGTTATATAATCTCGGCGTGACACAAAAGATCGGGATCGGTAATTTTATCCCCTCTCTCGATGAAGCGGTCCGATACTCGTTGGATATTGTGAACGATCGTGTGGCGCCGGAACATTTGGCATCATTCATTCCTGAAAAACTTATCCTGCTGGATGTAGCCGCTTCAACGAAAGAAGAACTTTTCCTGACTCTGATCTCGCAGGCAGCAAAGACGGGGTTGATCAAAAATAAATCGGAATTTTTGCAGAGTGTTGTTGAGCGGGAGATCCAAATGCCGACCAACATCGGACACGGTGTTGCTGTACCGCATGGAAGAGTCGCCAGTGAAAAAGAAAAACTCGTTGTGATCTTTGCACGTCTTCGTGACGAACTTATCTATAATGACGAAACGGGTGAGAAGGTAAAGTTCATTTTCCTGGTATCAACCGGGACGAATGAAAAACAATACCTGGAAGCGTTGCGGATGATTGCGACCAATGTGAAGAATGATTCGGTCTATGAGCGGTTGGTGCGAGCGAAAGACGGATCGGAAGTGCATCATATCTTTTCAGAGATCAAAATGAACAATCATTAGATCATTTCACGATCTCGTCTATGACCGCTCCGCCGACGAGATCGTCTCCTTCATAGAACACAACGGATTGTCCCGGAGTTATCGCACGTTTCGGTTTCTCAAACTCGATCCTGACCCTGCCTTCGCCATTACCGGATCCATCCAACTGAGTAACAACAGCAGACTCATCGGTATCCTTATAGCGGATCTTTACGGTTAGTTTTTTTCCTGCGGCGAGATCATCGTATTTGATCAGATTCAATTTCGAAGCGTACAGCCGATGATGAAGTAATTCATTTTCATAACCGACATGAATGGTATTCGTCTTAAAATCGATGGATGTAACATAGAGCGGATCGGGATGGGCAACACCAAGTCCTTTGCGCTGACCAACGGTATAGAACGGGAAGCCTGAATGCTCTCCCATTTTCTCATCATTCAGTTTTATTTCGCCGCCGGCAACATTCTTCTCAAGCTGAGGTAGTTTGTGCTTCAGGAACCGTTCATAATTATTGTCGGTAATGAAACAGATCTCAAAACTCTCACCTTTTGCAGCCGTACGGAGTCCATATCGTACAGCAAGCGCACGCACTTCTTCTTTCGTATAATCCGCAAGCGGAAATAATGTATGGTCGAGCGATTCCTGCGTTACGTTCCACAGCATATAGGATTGATCTTTCTTTTCATCCTTCCCTCTGGAAATGACGTATCGGCCGGTCTCTTCATCCGTGCGCAATTTTGCATAGTG
>CAIVNT010000304.1 GCA_903907305.1 uncultured Ignavibacteriota bacterium | reverse complement strand
TCCAGTATTGAAAAAGAGGACATCAAAATTGATTCAACCGATGATGGTGTATAAATCGTTCCCGGCTTAAGCTCCTTACCGATGAATAAATGCCGCGATTCTGTCTTACCCAGAGTTTCTTCAGAATGTTAATGGAAGATCTATTTTCCATTATTTATTTTTGTAAACGACCTATCGTTCAGTTAACGGCCCTCTTCGGAGGGCTTTTTTATTCGGCCATTGCTCGAGTGACCGTATCATGCTAATAATTTTTGCCTACCCGGTACACACTTAATGGTATACAACATTTCCAACCATTACGGACTTCCGAAGGTCCCAATGGGGTCGTTGATTGAATCGATGAGCAGGCTTTGCTGTTTCACAGGAGCTAAATCCTTGCCGGTCATCAAAAAAACTCGCTGGAAAAGGTTTAGAATACATTTTTAGATGCAAAAGTAGGTCGTTCCCCTCTATTTTTACCGATTGTTGCCCTTTATCCAGCATACATTCCGCCTCAAGGGAAAATAATCCATTGATATAACCTGATGTAATTACTAAGTTACTACGATAGTAAAGCTGTCATAATGGTGGTATGAATAAACGATTAAATTCCAATTGGATAAAACGATGCTTCCATTTGTAGAGAGATATTTATTCCATTCGAATGCAAAGTTAACATCGCAATTTATCGCATTCTTTATCATTGGTGCTGCATACTGGCTGCTGTTGCATTTTGGTCTTTTGCTCGTCATTCACCCCGAGGGTATTGGCTCTATCTGGCCGGCCAGCGGATTTGCATTGGCAATACTATTGCTCAGTCCGGAACAGATGCGTGCAAGGTATGTGGCTCTTTTTTTTATCACAAATGCCGCAGGGAATATCTTCGGAGGCAACTCTTTCCAGGCAAGTCTTGGGTTTGCATTGGCAAATTCATCTGAATCGATCGTTACTGCGGCGATTATTCTCTCCATAAGTAAATCGAAAATCACATTCGAACGCACCACCGAAATATTTGCATTGTTTATCGCGGCAATTATCGGCAATGCGGTAACGGCGCTTTTCGGTGCGTCGGTCTCTTTCTTTGCCTCTGGTGCTCCATTTATCGATACTTGGAAATTGTGGTGGGCAGCAGACGGGTTGGGGATTATTCTTGTGACACCGTTAATTGTTACCTGGGCGAACAAGAAAAAAAATATTGCTTCTTCCGCTCCGAGTCATCTGCACGAATTAGTGTTGGCCGTTTTCGTGCTCATCGCCTTTTCCGTATTGTTGTTTGGGCCCTTCACCCTTGCAGAAAGACCGATACTTCGAACGTTTATGTTCTTCCCGATCCTGATCTGGTCGGCGTTCAGATTTAGTATGCGAACTATGACAAGCGCATTGTTCCTGGTTGCAGCCGTCGCGCTTTGGAACACGATCCTTGGGAATGGAACATTTGCATTCACCTCTCAAACTATTGCCCAGAATCTTGGATCAGTACAGATATTTCTCACGGTGGTGGTATTTTCAGGTCTATTCCTCAGTACCATGATCCTCGAACGGAAAAGGACGGAGAAAGCGTTACGGGAGAGCGAAAAATACCTTATCGAAGCCAATAAAATTGCCGAATTAGGCAACTGGGAATTGGATATTCTGACATCCCATCTTATGTGGTCTGATGAAATATTTGTGATATTTGAGCTCGACAAGAATACATTTGAAGCAACGTACGATGCATTCCTCAACGCAATTCATCCCGATGACAGGGAACGAGTCAATGCATCGTATACGGAATCGCTGAGTAATAAAACTCCATACGAGATCTCCCACCGTTTACTGATGCCCGATGGTCGGATTAAATGGGTGAACGAACGATGCCGTACCATCTATGATCTTAAAGGAAACGCCATCCACTCCTTTGGCATTGTTCAGAATATCACTGAACGCAAACAAGCGGAAATAGAATTGCGTGAGAGCGAAGACAAATATCGCGGGGTGGTCGAAAATTCTCCCAACGCGATCGCGATCTATGTTGATGGAAAAATTGTTTTTGTCAATGATCCGTGCGTTCAGCTAATGGCGGCAGCAAACAAAGAAGATCTGATCGGAAAATCAGTGATTCAATTTGTCCATCCGGATAATCGCGACTTGGTGATCCAGCGGATGCAGCAAGTGGCGATTGATGGAAGACCATTACCGACGGCAGAAGAAAAATTTATCCGTTTCGACGGCACTTCTGTTGATGTGGAAGTAAGAGCAGTTCCGACTAGCTATAAACGAAAACCTGCAGTTCAACTTATCATACAGGACATCACCGAGCGAAAACGTGCAGAAGATCTGATACGTGAGAGCGAAGAGAAGTATCGGATGCTCTATGAATCGAACAAAATGCCGATAGCAATATTCGATTCTGAAACATTGAAATTCCTTTCCGTGAACAATGCTTTTGTCCAAAAATATGGCTACACGAGAGAAGAATTTTCAACGATGACTATTTTGGAAATCAGACCCGATTTCGAAATAGAAAGAG
>CAIVNT010000303.1 GCA_903907305.1 uncultured Ignavibacteriota bacterium | reverse complement strand
CTATTCCAAATACCGACATTGTTTCTTCTTCCGAATATCCGGAGCAAAGAAGAACTTTAACATTCTTATTGATCTTCATGAGTTCTTCAAATGTCGCCTTTCCATCCATATTCGGCATTGAATAGTCAAGAATGACCATCGAAATGGTTTGATGATCCTGACGATAGAGTTCGATTCCTTTCAAAGGATCTAACACGCTCACGACTTTGATGATAACTTCCGGTAACGCATCTTCGAGTAATTCGATGACCGATATTTCGTCATCAATCACCAATATGGTTTTCCCTTCGCCGTTCACTACTAATTGATTCTGCTCCCCCACTTCTCGGGACTGTTTGGATGGAGCAGCGATCGGGAATACAATTTCAAACTTAGTTCCTTTTCCTACTTCACTTTCAATAAGCAATCCTCCATTATGCCCTTTGATAATACCAAGAACTGCTGCAAGACCAAGTCCTCGACCGGTAAACTTGGTAGTGAAGAATGGATCAAAAATGCGGGTGAGTGTTTCTTCACTCATACCAATACCACTATCTATTACCGACAACGTAGCATAACTACCTGCGACAAGGGGCACAATAGTATATTTGGAGTATACACTGGTCTCTTCTGGAATCTCAACCCTGCCTGTGTGCACAATAATGGTTCCGGAATTCGGATCCATGGCTTCACTGGCGTTGATGATCAGATTCATGATCACCTGCTGGATTTGATTAATATCACCATTGATATGAGGCGAAGGATAACCATAATCATTCTGCAATTTGATGTTCTTCGAAATTGATAGTTCGAGTATTTGAATATTTTCTGATATCAATTTATTCAGATCGATCTTTCCAATAACAAATCTCCCTCTTCCGGAATAGGCAAGCAGCTGTTTTGTAAGGTCGGCAACTCGTTCACTTGCTTTTATTGCTTTCTGTATATTATTTATTGCTGGACTTTCTTTAGGAAGTTTATTGAGAGCGAGAGATGATTGTCCCAAAACAGCGTTCATGAGATTGTTGAAGTCGTGGGCAATACCGCCGGCGAGAGTTCCGATGCTTTCCAATTTTTGTGCTTGCCGAAGTGCGTTTTCAGAGTTTTTGCGTTCAGTGATGTCAGCCGCCAATCCCTCTAATAATATTTCATCATTAATGCCATTCAGTCCTATCGAACGGTCGTGCAACCAATGCCAGTTCCCATACTTGTCTTGTATGCGGTATTCAAAGTCGAAGGTTTTACCAATTCTAAACTCTCCGATGATCTCGCTAACACGTGGAAGGTCTTCGGGGTGGATGGATTCATTCCACAGCATGGGATGTGCATATAAATATTCGACCGAATATCCCAATATCTGTTCAACGCGTGGGGAGTAATAAATCCCGCCGCGTTTATTGGAAAAAGTATAAACGATATCGGGTGAGTTTTCCACCAGTCGGCGATAACGCGTCTCACTCTCTTTTAACGCTTTTTCTGTATCTTTGCGTTCAGTGATATCTTGCACTGTTCCACTGATGAATGTTAGATCGTTTTTTTCATCCACCATAAGTTCGCCTGCTTCCGCCCACACAGTATGAATTGAATGATCGGGCCATGTAATTCGATACTCAAGAGGTATTGGTTTTTTATCTTGGATAACCGATTGATTTGAAGCATTTACTTTGGGCCAATCGTCCGGATGAATTGCTTTTGTGATTACGTCTTCTAACACACCGGTAAATGTTTCCTTCTCTATTCCAAAAATATGGAACATCTCATCCGACCAATCCAGATGATTCGTTTTAATGTTCCATGTCCAGCTTCCCATCTTTGCAAAGTGTTGAGCTTTTTTCAGTTTCGCTTCTGATTCTTCCAATGCGAATGCGACCATTTTTCGTTCGGTAATATCTTGAAAAGAAGTAACAAATCTATTGCTAATAAATGGAGATGTTGAGACACTGAAGATTCTCTTGCTGATAGGGCTCATATATTCCGTCACTTTTGTATTCGTAACGTGAAGATGATTTTTCCAAAATTCTTTAATCATTTCATGATCCATTCCGTAAAGTTTGGATGCTATATTGCCGACCACGATTTCATCTTTACGATAATCTGCGGTCTTGTAAAATGCATCGTTCACTTCAATGACCGTATAGTCTATCATCTCTCCGTCATTATTAAACACCATTTCGTTTAATGCAATACCTTCGGACAATGTTTCAAATATAATCTTAAGGTGTTCTTCGCTCTTTCGTATTTTCAATTCATCTTGCTTGCGCTCGGTTATATCCTGACAGGTGCCTACTGCCCGCACCGCTTGTCCTTGGGAGTTATGGATAATATCCCAACGTTCTTCAACGATTTTTGTGACCCCTTTTTCAGTTACGATCCGATGTTCGATTGCGTTGTTGTTGCTGAATGAATGCACAAACGCCTCATCGACTTTTAAGCGGTCATCAGGATGGACAAAACCCAAAAACGCCTGATGAGACCCATGAAACGAGTTCTGATCAAGATCGAATATCTTATAGGTCTCCGCCGACCAAATTACTTTTAACGTTGATAGGTCGGTTTCCCAACTGCCAATTTTTGCCAGAGATTGTGCTTCGAGTAAGCGCGCTTCGCTCGCACGCAGTTTTTCTTCCGCCAGTTTACTGTCAGTAATCACTTTAGCGATCACTAAAAGCATTTTGATACCCTTGATATCGATGTATTCCGCGGAAAAGGAACACTAAATACGCTCATCGTTTTTCACCTTCAGTTGTATCTCTATTCCGTGTGTAGATCCCTTTTCTGAAAGCCCGGAGATAAGAAGCATTCGTTCGTCCGGCGTGATCAAACCGATTTCGATAGAAGTTTTTCCGATCACTTCTTCGATTT
>CAIVNT010000302.1 GCA_903907305.1 uncultured Ignavibacteriota bacterium | reverse complement strand
TTCCACTTTATCAAACTGGTGCAGCCTGTTCAGCCCGCGGACATCTTTCCCGTATGAACCGGCTTCACGGCGGAAACAGGGCGTATATCCGGCATATTTGACGGGCAGTTCTTTTTCCTCGAATGTTTCCTTCCGATGAAAATTCGTCACCGGCACTTCCGCCGTCGGGATCATATACAATTCGTCACGTGTTGCCACATACATCATGTCCTCTTTGTCCGGAATCTGTCCCGTTCCTCGAGCACTCTCCTTATTCACAACGATCGGGGCCTGAAGTTCCGTGTAACCGTGTTCCGATGCCTGATCTAAGAAGAAATTGATGAGCGCACGCTGAAGCGTTGCCGCTTTCCCCACATAGAACGGAAATCCTGCTCCGGCTACTTTCGATCCACGGTCGAAGTCAATGATACCGAGTCTGTTCGTAATGTCCCAATGCGGCTTCAGATCGCCGATCGGTTTTTCACCCCATTCAAAGATGGATGTGTTATCATCCGGCGTGTTGCCGACAGGGACTGAAGGATGCGGAACGTTCGGCACCGTAAGAAGAAGTTCTTCCAATTTCTCTTCAACAGATTTCAAATCCTCGTCGATCTGCTGTATGCGCGTCTTGACAATGTTCATCTCTTCTATCACCGAGGATGCATCTTCGCCGGTTTTCTTCATTTGACCGACCTTCGCAGAGACCTCGTTCCGTTTTGCTTTGAGTCCTTCACCTTCGCCGATCAGCGTACGGCGCTGATTGTCCAAAGCAAGGATGGCATCGATGTTGTCGTCACATCTTTTCAGTTTGATCCCGTTCTTAACGAGGTCGGTATTTTCGCGGATGAATTTTAAATCGAGCATAGTTTTTCCTTATTGGGTCACTTCGACGGTCACCAAAAGACCGTTCGCATTAAGATTCTTATTGTATGATTTTTCAGCAGAGATCACTTTCATCTTCCCGTTCATCGGAAGATAGACGTGCTGTTCCAGTCCGACGGTCTGTTCGGAGGAACTGTTCGCGCAGAGATATTTCTCCAACATCTTTGCGGGTCCTTTTCCTTTCGGCGATTCACCGAAATTTCCTGCGACAACGATCGGATATTCTTCCAAGGATTTTTGGATCGAAAGAATTTCATAGACCTGTTTCACCCGTTCACTCAGATCCTCATCATCCAGATCGGTCGAGGCGAATGCCACTGATTTCAATCCCATCTCGAACACTCCGAACGCAAGCGAGCGGCGGGTCCTTCCTTTTCCGGTGGGGAGCATATACACATTCGACTGCAGGATCGGATACATGCAGAATAGCGCATTGCCCGAATCCCATCCTTGATAATAGCGGGCTTTGGCGAATGTGCCGCGCATATCAAGTCGTTTCAATAACTCCGTGAACGCATCGAATTCCGGTTTTGAATCAGTGGCACGGACGATCTGCTGGACGGCAACAAGTTCCGCTCCGGTCGATTTTACCCATTCAGCAAAGCGTTTCACGTCCGTCTTATCCTTAAGATTATGCTGTGCGTTGATCGTCAGCATCTTGAACTGACTCGTCAATGCCTTTGGGGCGGAATTGATTACGGCAGCATCGTCCGTCGTCTGCTTCGTTGAAGAACACGAGACATAGAAAAGAGCAACAGCAAGTGCAGCGCAGCCAAGGAGAATTTTTTTCATATCAATTAAGATGAATTCCTGTTAGTTCTTCCTGAAGTAATTTCAATCCTTGTGTCACATTCATCGGATGATAGTTGAACGCTTTCTTTGCTTTTTCGATCACGAACGATGTCAGCAGCGGCCGTACCGCCTGCTGCTGCAGTTCGTTGGAGGCGACACGGACGATCCCTGAGGAATCATATCCGAACACTTCCGCAGCGCGGACCGCAAAATCGTACCGGCTTACTGTCTCTGAACCGGAGACGTGGAAGATTCCGTCCGCGTGGGCATCAACACATTGCTTTACTGCAATGGCAAGATCGGACACGTGTGTGGGAGTGCTGATCTGATCGTATGCGCACCGGATATTCTTCTTCTCATGAAGATTATTGATCACCCACAGCGCAAAATTGTTCTTCACATTCACTCCTGTACCGTAGACGAGGATCGTCCGCAGGATGGCAAAATCAATTCCGCTCGCAACGATGATATTCTCTCCGGCGAGTTTCGTCTTGCCGTAATAATTCACCGGATTGACCCTGTCGCCTTCAGAATAGTTACGGTCTTTCCGTCAAATACATAATCGGTGGAAACGTGCACTAGTTTTGCATCGATCTTTCGGCATACTTCCACAAGGTTCTCCACCGCGGTTACGTTCATTTTCCACGCCAATTCGCGCTCACGTTCACAGGCGTCCACATTGGTCATTGCTGCGGCATTCAATATCACGTCCGGACGGAAACTCGTCACCAAACTTTTCACATCGCTACGATTGGAGATATCCAACTGCGTGTAGTCGATAAGGATCTCGTTCTGAACAAACGAACGGTGATGAGAAGAATGCAGCACTTCATATTCATCATCCGAGTCCAACAGCCATGCAAGTCTTTGGCCGAGCAGTCCGTTGCTGCCGCACACCAGCACCCGCTTCATAGCAGTTCCCTCATCGCTTTTAGCTCACGATGTTTTTCGGACAGATTGAACTTTGTGCTGTGCGATGCGGTTCTTTGTGCTAACTGGGCCGCATCCACATAATTTTTTTTCTTCAAATAAAAATAGAGGAATGAAATACCAAAGATATCGCCCGAGCCGAGTGTGGAGACCGGCTCAGTATCGAGTTCTTCCGTCATCTGCAGCGCAGTAAGGACTTTATGCTGTTCCTGATACAGCGTAGCCCCCTTCGCTCCTCGTGTGATGATGAATGCTTTCACCATCAGCGGGATCATCTGCTTCGCCAATAATTCATCGCTGAATCCTTCCACCGACATCTCGCGTGCTTCTTCATCGTTCATCTGCACACTGTCCGTCATAAAGCACCACCGGCGCCAATCCGCCATCTCTTTGTGGACCCGGGTGCCGTCGGGATTCACTGTGAGTGTAAGACTATGCATATCCAGATGAAGGGAAACTTTCTTGCTGCGAATCTCCAATCTGATCTCGTCAAGCGTATCGATCACAATATCTTTTCCCGAGATCATATTCACATACACTCCGTCCACATTCAGGAACGGTTTGATCTGACGGAACGGGATCGGTTTGGCAATATCCAGTGAGCGTTCGTTCGGACTGTCATCATAATAATGTACAGTGTTTGTCTCGCCTTCAAACGAGAAAAGACCTGAGAGATCGATATTTTTGTATTTCGTTAACGCAGTACGGATCTGCTCCTCATCCTTTTTACTGACGCCGAAGACCGGGAAAATCGTATCGCGGTCTGAAGCAAGATTTGCCATTGCAGCGACGGAATGATAGATACCGCCGAGCGCACGTTCTTCGGTTCCATCAGCTTTGTGGAATACGTCAATGCAGATATGTCCGATCACTGTCAGTTTCATTTTTTATAAACGGTTAAAGGATCAAAAATGATGTCGTTCTTTTCCCGATAGGAATTTCCGCCGTCTGTTACTTCACGGTAGAAGCACGTTCTGTGTCCCGTATGACATGCGGCATCGCCGACCTGCCTGATGCGGAGAAGGATCACATCGGCATCACAGTCGATATGTATGGATTGTACTTCCTGCACATTGCCGGACTCTTCACCTTTTCTCCACAGTTTGTTGCGTGAGCGACTGAAATAGACCGCACGGTTCGTCCGGACCGTCTCTTCAAGACTTTCCCTGTTCATCCATGCCATCATCAGAATATCACCCGTCGCATCATCCTGCGCGATGGCTGGAATGAGTCCGTTCGCATCATATTTTACATCGTCAAGAAGTTTCATTATTGTTCGTTCCTACATTCTCACAAAGATTTTTTTTGACTTAAGATACTCTTTCGCCTGCCGTATGGTGAACTGCCGGAAATGAAAGATCGATGCTGCAAGCACTGCGTCGACATCCGCTTTGGCAAAGGCTTGATACAAATGATCAAGATTCCCGGCGCCGCCGCTGGCGATCACTGG
>CAIVNT010000301.1 GCA_903907305.1 uncultured Ignavibacteriota bacterium | reverse complement strand
GGCGGAGTGCATCTGCAATGGCGCAAGATCGCGAAATACTGTATCTGTATTGCCTTCGACGGTGACGACCGAAAATTCGGACATGAAGAGATCAAATCAAAAGACTTCAGAAAGCTATATCGTTTCCATTCACTTGTGACCGACAGTGATATTCCTTTGACGGAATTTTATTTGACATCGTCGCCGTACTGCTCCAGCACGCTTGAACCGAATAATGAGGCATTAAGTGTATGGGCTTTTGCCGATAAATTTAGTGTAGACAAAAAAATATCTGTCCGTTCACTGTCGCTGACGACGGCTTTGAAGCAGACAGGTCACGCATACATTGATTGGTTTAAGAGTGATTCTCAAGGGATAGATCTTCGATTATTCAAATCAGTCAATGAGCAGCTGCGTCATTCTATCTTGGCTGTAGAATTCGAACCCGGTATTATTGATGCCTACAAACAAGAAGATAAGCTTTGGGAGATCCTCCGCTATATGGAAGAGCAGAAGTATTGGCTTTCCGAAGGGACAACCAAAGGGTCACAGCGTATTGCAAGGAATGAATTGAATATGGTGTCCGATTCAGCATTCATGCGAAAACTGTATGCTTTTTCACATCGCTCAAGTCCCGGATGGATCGAAATGGTGTATCTTCATGATTTTTCCGGTGAACGGACACTTCGAGACCATCTGCTGGGTTGGGTATTTGCAGTCGTTCAGAGACAGTATGGATTTGCACTGCATCTGAGTTTGTCAGGGAAAGAACAATTCAATGACCCCCTTTTCGATGAGATGATCTATTTCGCAAAGAGAAAGATCAGAACCAATCTTTTTTCATTCGCTTTGCTGGCAGTGGTGAAAGAAAAATTCCTTAAAACATTCAATTTCGCTTGAACTCTTTCGACCGATCTTACTGATGTATAATTTCTGCACACTCTTCGATTCCAATTATCTCTCACGCGGGCTCACGCTTTATCGTTCCCTTGAAAAAGTATGTGATACATTCCATTTGTATATCTTCGCTTTCGATGACAAGAGTCTCAATGTTCTGAACGAGCTGCAACTCAGTCATGCTACAGTGATCTCATTGAGTGAGTTTGAGGATGATGAACTATTGAGTGTAAAACCGTCCCGTTCCCGGGCCGAATATTGCTGGACAGCAACCTCATCGACAATATTGTTTGTAATCAGGAAATACGGAGTGGATCGATGCACGTATCTTGATGCGGACATGATGTTCTTTTCCTCGCCGAAACCGCTGTTCGATGAAATGACCGGGAAATCGATCCTCATCACCGAACATCGGTATTCCCCGCAATACAATAAAGAATCATTGAGCGGAAAATACTGCGTGCAGTTTGTCGCTTTTAACAATACCGAACAGGGACTCACCGCACTGCAATGGTGGCGGGATCGTTGTATTGAGTGGTGTTATGCACGGCATGAGGATGGGAAATTCGGTGATCAGCAATATCTGGATGACTGGATGTCACGCTTCAAAGGAGTTCATGAACTTCAGCATCTCGGCGGCGGAATGGCCGCCTGGAATGTGCAACAGTATGAAGTTTTTCTAAAAAACGATACATTGTGGGGAAGAGAGAAAACTACCGGCAATGAATTTCCGGTGATCTTCTATCATTTCCACTATTTGAGGTTCCTGAAGCCGGATATGATTGAATTAGGACGAAGATTGCTTTCGAACGAGGTGTTGCAGCGCGTGTATTTCCCCTATTATAAGGAATTGGAAATCTCTGCAGAAAAGATCCGCCGGATCGATGATTCATTCGATCCCCACGGTGCGGGTAATAACAATTTCACGTGGAAGACCCCATTATTATATCTGTATCGAAAAATTGGAGGAATCTATCACATCTATCCTCGGTCGAAATTTGCATTATGAAGAATTGAAATAGCGAAGATAAAGATTGATCTATGGCACATATCATACAATTAAAAACACACTCTGATAAACGCGGCAATCTGACCGTCATCGAAAAAGAAATTCCATTCGCGGTGAAGAGGACATTCTATATTTATGGTGTTGATGACTCGGTTCGCGGAGGTCATAGACATCATACGACATTTCAGGCGTGCATCTGTGTCCACGGAAGCTGCATTGTTTCCAATAACGATGGAACTGCGCAACAGGATTTCACGCTGGATCATCCAAGCAAATGCTTGATCCTGGAGCCGAAGGATTGGCACACGATGCATCATTTCACACCGGACGCTGTGTTTCTGGTATTCGCATCCGAACTGTTCGACCCAAAAGACTATATCTATGAGCCTTACAAATGATCGATTACGAGAATCTCCACAAAGCAAATGAACTTTTCTTTGATGAATACCGCTCCTCGTTTGACAGCGTTCTTCAGAGCGGTTGGTTCATTTTAGGCAATGCCGTTAAGAAGTTCGAAGAAGAATTTGCCGCATTCAATACGAACAATCATTGCGTCGGCGTTGCGAACGGACTTGATGCACTGATCCTTTGCCTACGTGCGCTTAACCTTGAAAAGGGGAGCGAAGTGATCGTTCCTTCCAATACATACATCGCTACCATCCTCTCCATACTTCAATGCGATCTTGTGCCGGTACTTGTTGAGCCCGATATCCGGACCTACAATATTGATCCCGCTAAGATCGAAGAAGCGATCACACCGAAAACCAAAGCGATCATGGTGGTTCATTTATACGGGAAAGCGTGTGAAATGGACTCGATCACTTCAACGGCAGCGAAGCGCGATCTTGCATTGATCGAAGATTGTGCACAGTCGCATGGAGCAAAATTCAAAGGGAAAATGACTGGAACATTCGGTTATGGAGCATTCAGTTTCTATCCAACCAAGAATCTTGGGTGTCTCGGTGACGGCGGCGCGGTGACGACAGACGATGCGGCTTTTGCCGGTAAGATCAGAATGCTCCGGAATTACGGGTCAGAAAAGAAATACTACAATGAAGTGGTGGGATACAATTCCAGACTTGATGAAGTGCAGGCAGGATTCCTTTC
>CAIVNT010000300.1 GCA_903907305.1 uncultured Ignavibacteriota bacterium | reverse complement strand
ATGGAGAAGGGGCGCGAATACAAAAAGGATGAACAATGTTCGGGTGATCATCGGTTTAATATTTAATGTATGAAGATCAAGAGCTCTGCCACCAAGGCACGAAGACCCGCCAAAAAACACGGCGGGCAAGCACAACATCCCACAAAAAAGAGAATTATTTGTGGTTATTATTTTTCTTATAATTTGTGTCTTGGTGCCTTCGTGGCTATTGCTTATACCAAACGGAAAATAAATTTATTCTTTCACCAGCAGCGGACGCTGAAGCGCGAAATCATATAAGGTAAGACGCCGCAGACGGTAATAGGTGGCCCAATAATCCCACAATGTCTGGATGCGGGTGCGGTATGCGTTATCCTTTTCCGATTGGGCGAGGAAAAGATTGGTCACGTCGATCTTGCCGATGACGAATCGTTCGCGGGCAACATCAAAACGGCGCTGGGCCACCGTATCTGCTTTGGCGGAGAGGAGCACCTGCTGCTGCAGTTGTTTGAAACGCTGCACCTGATATTTCACCTCTTGTTCAAGAGAGAATCGTTGGGAAAGAACATTCGTTTCCACTCGGGAGAGTTCCGCTTCCGCTGCTTCCACCGCATGACCGCCCGTTCCCCAGCCTATGAGCGGCACCTGAAGCTGCACGGAGAACTGCTGCTGGTCCAGAAGATCGGCATACGCATCGTTGAATTTGTTCGCCTTTTGGTTCAGTCCAATGTTTGCGGAAATGGACATGGAGATGGAATTGTTCGATTCTGCCTGACGCACGCTCCGTTCGGCATTCAATTTCTGTATCCGATAACCGACCATGTCGCTCCGATTCTGCTTTGCAAGATCGAGCGCGGCCAAAGGGTCCACGCTGAACATGTAGATCGACTCGTCGGGTACGACATGAACAGGCGAGTCCGATGCGAGTCCGATAGCGTATTTGAAATTCTGTAACGCCCGGCCGTATTCGATTACCGCATTCTCATACTGCGTGCGCGCATTCAGCGCCGCAAGTTCGCTCTGGAGCAGATCGTTCTCCGCGATCCGGCCGACATTGAATCGTCCTTTTGATACCTGAAAAAGCGTATCGTTCACCGTCAGATTCAGCTGCGCGTTGCTGACGTTCATCAATGCAAGATAGTATGCGAAAAATTTGTTAGTAATATCGATGGCGGATTCTTCCATCTGTTCCACAAATTCGCGGTGGGAGGACTGATAGTTCAGATCTTCCAGTTCATAATTCCATGCGATGGTGTTGATGGAGAAGATCGGCTGACGGAATGATAACGAAAGCGGCGTGGAGCGGTAGAAAGATGCTTTTGTTTCGAGATTGTCCAGTCTATTGAGAGCAGAGTAGATGGAAATTTCCGTTCCCGTCCATGGTATCTGCTGAGACAAGGCGAGAGAGAGTGATGACTGCGCCTGCCGTTGCGAAAGATATGAAGTCGTTCCGTCCGGCTGGGTGATGGGACTGATCGTCCGGAGGAACTGCGGTGCATCGCCGGAAAGAGAAAGCTGCGGATAGAAGCGCGCGGTGAAAGAATGATAGCGGTGTTCCTTTCCGCTGTAAGCGGCGCGTGCCATCGCGGCTAGTGGTCCGTTCTCCTGTCCCATGCGGATACAGTCGTTCAGTGTGAGCGTGACGGTGTCTGTCTGCGCAAGAAGCAGGGACGAACTAATGAGCAGGATGGAAAGGAAGGATGATTTCATAAAAATATTTTCATTGACACTTATTCGTATGCGTTCCAGATTCTTCGTCGTCCTGAAAAACAGGACTCCTCAGAATGGCATTGATTGTTGAGTCTTTGTTATCCTGAGCGAAGCGAAGGATCCATTGTACGAGTTTGTTGTTATGCCCCATTTGTTCAGATTCTTCATCCCGTATTGAAGAAAATTCTGAACGGGACTCAGAATGACGATACTCCACTTCAGTGTTTCACAACCGCCATCCAGAATCCAGCATCAAGTATCCATCATCCTGTAATTTTTACTCATACCTGAGCGACATGATCACATCCTGCTCGGCGGCGCGTTTTGCCGGAAAAAATCCGAACGCGATGCCGATGGTGGCGGAGATGGCGAACGAGACAAACACAGACATGAGTGTGATGATGGTGACAATCCCCGCCATTTGTTCGATGCCGACGCTGATGATGAATCCTAAAATGATGCCGATGATACCGCCGGTTACACTGATGGTGGTCGCTTCCGCAAGGAATTGGATCATTACATCCCGCTGCGTTGCACCCACAGCACGGCGGATACCGATCTCCTTCGTCCGCTCCATCACTGATGCAAGCATGATGTTCATGATACCGATTCCGCCAACGATCAGGGAGATGGAAGCGATAGCGCCGAGGACGATATTAAAAATTTCCTTCGTCCGCTGTTCCTGTTTTAGTAATTCTTCGGGAACAGTGACGGAAAAATCGACGATCCCGTTATGGCGGCGCTGGAGCATACGGCTGATCACTTCGGCAACGATGCGGATCTGATCCGTGTTCTGCACGCTCACCGTCAAACGGTCAATTTGATGATAATTGACCGCCTTTTTCTGTTCATCGTCATTATTGCCGCCATTGCCGTTATTATTATTTCCGCGGGAAGCATTCTGCACATCACGCCGTGTGACGAGCGCCCGGTTCTTGTAGCGGAGCAGAACAGTGCTGACGGGAGAGTAAATATCGAAATTATAATCGCGAAGACCGAGATGCTGGATGTTCTGCTTGCTGATATTCCGTTCCTTCATCACGCCGATGACGGTCAGCCACAGTTTTCCGCATTTGATCTGCCGGCCGATGGCATCCTCGCGAGTGAAGAATTTTGTCTTCACCGAATGGCCGATCACCGCAACGGGAAGCGAACGTTCGAAGTGGACAGGGGAGAAGTAAGAGCCCTTCTCCAGTTCGTAATCCGAACGGCGGAAGAAGTTCGAATCCACACCGACGAGTTTTGTGGAGCGTTTCAATCCTTCGCGGATGGCATTTGTTTCCATCACCACTTCGGGACTGACGTATTCAACGGCGGGAATCGCACGGGCGATGCTTTCGGCATCCTGTAAAGAGAGTCCGGGAGAGAATTTTTTCTTTTCGTTCAATTTTTGATCGTTCTCCTCGGCCTTTCCTTCCTCCTGTTCGATGATTGGAGTGATGATGATGTTGTTCGCGCCGAGCAGTTTCATCTGATCCAAAATTTCCTGTTGAGCGCCGCGGCCGATGGCGAGCATGGAGATGACCGAGGCGACGCCGAAGACGATTCCCAAAGAGGTGAGCATGGAACGAAGCTTGTTCCGTTTGATGGCTTCGAACGCGGTGAAGATATTGCTGATGAAGCCGATCGGAGGTGTGAACCGTTCGATCAGTGCGGAGATGAGCGTATTGTTCCCTGCGATCACAGCGCTGCTTTCAACGGACGAAATTTTAATGTGGAGGCAGACGGCGGCGGAGAGAGATAGACCTCATCTTTCGAACTGATCCCTTCGAGTACAACGGCGGCGTTATCGTTCTGCAGTCCGAGTTTCACTTCCTGTTTTACAGCGCCTCCCTGTTTCAGGTAGACGAATGTGGTGGTCCCTTCGGAATGAATCGCTTCGAGCGGGATAGAAAGAACACTGGAGGCTTTTGCGATAAGGATCTCGTTCGCGGTGGTCATTGCGGGACGTAGCGTCGTGTCCCGGTCGTTGATGAGGATGCGCACTTCAAATACTTTCGAGTCGGAGTTGGGACGCTGCTCGCCGATGTTCGCAACGCTTGTCACCGTGCCGCTCAATTTCTTGTTCGGATCTGCATCGAGTTTCAGCGTAACGTTTTGTCCTTTCGCGATCTTCTGGATATCCACTTCGTTCACGTACGTGATCGATTCCATCGTAGTCAGGTCCGGCAGTGTGGCGACGGTCGATTCCCACGGATTGATGGTGGAGCCGACCACTTTCTTTTTACCGCCCCATTCGCGTGCGTAGACGACCATGCCATCCGACGGTGCGAGGATGGTGAACTTCTGTACGGTCGCCATCATGATGGACATTTTCTGCTGTTCCTTCATCAGATCGGCATTCACCGCCTGGATCTTCGCAATGGATTGCTGTGTTTTCGTCACATAATTTTTTTTTGACTGTGCGAGGGTCCGCTCGGTCCGGTCGTAATCGATCTGTGCCTGGCGTTTCACCGCGGGCGCTTCAAACGAGGATTGATCGAGGATGATCTTTTTCTCTTCAAGTGTATAGAACATATTCACCATTTCGTCGCGCGCCTGTGTGAGGGCGAGCGTGCTGTCCAGTTTTGCTTGTGTGAACTGCGCGTCGAGTTTCTGCACGGAGAGTTCGGATTCTTTCAGCCGGTTCGCAATTTCGGATTTGTCGAGATCGGCAACGAACTCTCCTTTTTTCACTACAGTTCCTTCAGCGATAAGGTTGCTGATCTTCATCTGCCAGATGCCGGCTGCGCGCGCTTCCTCGGGACCTTTAATCTCTATGGAGTTCTTCGCTTCAAGCTCGCCGGTGACGGTAATGGTGACGGCGAATTCGCCGAACGCGGGACTAATATAGAGATCTGCGGAAGAAGCGCTCTTCTGTGTGACAAGCAGGAAAAGGATGACGATGAGGAGGGCTCCCACACTGGAACCATAGAGAATACGCTGTTTTTTGGGCAATGCCGTGAACCGTACAAGGATGTTCGGGAGTTTCATGGTGGATCCTCAGAAAGTAAAACCGATAGTGCTGATGTTAGACGGTCGAAAGGAGAATATCGTTGCCCTGAAATGTGAGAGAATTCATGAAAAAGGTACTGAAGCAGTGCTCGTAAAGCAAGAGAAGATTGTAAAGGTGAGGCGGAGCGGTTTAAAACAGTTGTTCCCAAACGGAGTTTGGGAACACGTCAGCGTTTTTGATTTCAGCGTTCAGTAATGTGTGTTTGAATCAGGCGACCTTGTTCACTCTCGCCACAATGATTCCCGTCTGTCTGCCGTTCTTCGCGAGATATTCGTGTAACGGGACCTCGGTGATCTGCACTTTTTTTCCGGTGATGGGAGCGTGCATGAAGTGGAGTTTCTCACCGATCTTTACTGCAACGCCGGTGTGAGCGATATCCATCCCCGCGGTGTTGGTGGTGATGCCGATCAGGTCGCCGTGGTTCACCTTATCCTGGAACATGTGCAGATTCCCTTTCGGCATGAAGTAATCCTTCCGTGCGTTGATGGCATCTTCCTGTTCTTTGATCACTTCAAGGTTATCATTGTTCGTTTTCAAGTGCTTATAACTGTCGCGATGTGTCGTCATAAAATTGATCGGCTTCGGGATCTCCTTCACATTGTTCTGTCCGAAGATATCCTTCGTGACGACCTTCATGATCCCTTTCTTCTCACCGTTGAACCAGTAGTCGCTGGTGTAATGCAGGCGGCTCGGATAGCCATTGATCTTCCCGTCGCGGTAGCGGAGGAAGGTCAACTGCTCCATGTAATCATTGAACGATGTCTTCTTTAATTTTACGCAGCGTGCAAGCGTGACGCAGTTTTCGTAGAAAGTCACACAGTCTAGCGCGCGCAGATTCACCACGAGTTTTTCCGGTCCTTCGTCCTCCAGCGAGTTCGCCAGATAATCGACGCCGATGAATGTCCTGCCGATCTCCACTATCACTTCGTTGATCGGTCTAGCTGTCAACGATTGCGAAACAGCAAAATCGAATTTCAGTTTGCAGATCTGTTCGTCCGTCAGCTCATCCAGAAAATTTCCGAAGAGGGATGATGGAAGCGCGGTTGCCGCGGCGGCGAGGGAGGTGGATGTGATGAATTCTCTGCGTCTCATGATGAGCCTCTTAAAAATCGAATTGATAGTTGAAAATTGATAATGGATAATATTAGGTTCAATGGCAAAAAATTGGTCTAGAAAATTTTGAAAGAGAAGGGATACGATAGCTTTTTATTTTCAACTATCAATTATCCATTATCAACTATGCCGAATTTCTCCTATAGCTCCAGTTCCATGAAGAGCAAATGCTGTCTGAACTCTTGCGGAATTTCAACTTCGTCATACACCGGAATGTCTTTAAAACCAAAACTTCGATACAATGAATGAGCAGCTTCCATGAATTTCGGACTGTCCAACCGCACTTTCTTGTATCCTGCCTGCTTTGCCGCTTCCAACAGGGATCGAAGGATGGCCCGTCCAGCTCCGATCTTTCTGTATGATGGATCCACATACATCCGTTTGATCTCACCGATCTCCGAATTGATGCTCTTGAGACATCCCGTTCCGAAGACGGTATTATCAGTGGACGCAAGTATAAGCCGTCCGTTCGGCGGTAGGAATTTACCGATCATTGCAATATCCTGTTCCACTGCCTCTTTCGGATCATGCGGATGCACACCGTGAAGTTTTTGCATCGTGTCGTTTCCCCATGTCAGATAATCTATCCAAAGGTTTCTGACAAGATCTATATCATCGGGAAGTTTGGCATCACGAATCTCAACAACAGAATTATTCATAACAACAGGACTGTCGATGTAATTTCAATGTTTCTTTGTTTCTCTGAAACGATGAATGAAGAATT
>CAIVNT010000299.1 GCA_903907305.1 uncultured Ignavibacteriota bacterium | reverse complement strand
GTTGATCGAATACCCCGGACCGACCGAAAATGTCGCATTCGCTACCGGACGGAATTGGATCCAGAAATTATACCACGTGGAATTGAACTGCCGTGAATGTTCCTTCCCCTGCGATATCTCCACGACGATCGGTTTGCTGTAGTCCGAGGAGAAGTTCCAATTATAGCCGGACGTTTTTGCATTGATGGTAAGAGGACCTCCTCGAGTGCGTCTGGTATTGAACGCTTCTTCAGGGGTCATAAAGAGATTCCAATTAACGGAGTAATAATTCATCAACTGAACAAATCCGAAATTGAACAGCACATTGTTCGTGAGATTTCCCTGGAAGTCATAATTCTGAGCGAAGGCACCGCCGATCTCCTTCCGACGGAAAATTCCGTCCGACTCCGTCCAATTGTATCCCGCGCCGACATGGGCGTTGATCACATCGGTCCGCGACAGGTACCCGAGATCGTTCACGTCAAAATTGGGATCGATGAATCCGAAAGAGGAGTTGAAGAAGAAACTCCCCTTCTGTTTCATCAGATATACTCTTCCCGAAAAACCGGTAAGCGATGTGGCATTGCTGTCCACTTCAATATGGGACGCATCGGGGCGCTGAAAATAATGTGCGGAGTTCCGCTGCAGCCGTACCATCCGCTCTTTGCTTCCTGCTGTCCGGGAAAATCCGGCATATCCGGTGATCACCCACGCTTTCTCATCATCGAGGAATGTCCATCCGTCCACTCCGGTAAAGAGTCCCGAAAAATTCATCCTGTTGCGGAATGTCTGATCCTCAAAATCTCTGGTCGTCAGGGTGCTGAGAATTCCCACTCCCTGTCGGCCGTCGTTCATTTCCTTTTGTACGCGGGCAACTCCGTAATAGGTCGCCGGTTCTATTTCCGCTCTCCCTTTCACTCCGTTGAATTGATAATCCGCAAACTCGCGCCGTGTCAGTGCGTGGATCGTACCCACATTCCACCCGTCGCCAAGTTTTCCGGTGATCTTCCCCGCTCCGAGGATCCGCGTTGCGATGGGAGCATCTGCATAATCCGCACTCAGCGTGTCATTCCAATTCGGTGAACGCCCGATCCTTCGGCTGTAGAAGAAGGTCGGATTCGGAAAATTGAAATTCCAGAAATTGCGGCCGCCGCCCCTGCCGAAGTTGCTGAATGTAGAAGCCCCCTCAATAAAGAACGGCCGCTTTTCCTGGTAGAATGATTCCACATCAGAAAGATTCACGGTTGCAGGATCCACTTCAACCTGACCGAAATCGGGATTGATCGTTGCATCCAGAATAAGATTGCTGCTGATACCGTATTTAAGATCTGCGCCGGCATCATAAATGTTTTGGATGCCGTCTGCATTGAACGGATTCCCCTGTTTTCCCGGAATGCGTTCATGCTTTGCTGTAACGAACGGCAGAATTTCCAGTGCGTTCGCCGGTTTGATCCCTTCGAGTCCCACCAGTTCCTGGAAACGTGAGACATATCCACTTTCCATTCTTGGAGTATAGACGAGATAATCCTGCTCATTCTTTCTTCCGATGTCGCGGCGGAAATTGATTCCCCACAATTGCGGTTCCTTTTCCTGGAAACGAAGCTGTGAGAACGGGATCCTCATCTCGATCGTCCATCCCTGCTCATCAACATTGGATTTCCCTTCCCAGACCCCGTCCCAATCGGAATCGTCCCAGTCATCATTGTACATCACGCCGTCTGCGAGGGTCCCTGCAGGACCGACCACAAAATAATTTCCGCTTCGTTTATCGCGGTACGGATCGAGGAAGACACCAAACCAGTCCGCGTTGCTCAGATTGTCCCTGCGATCGAGGAATGCCATGATGGAATCCGGTGATGAATCATGCATGCGGGCAGCGACATAGAGAGCATCGTTATCGTATGCCACCCACACTTCCGTACGTTCAGAGGGAACTCCCCCCTGATTCGGGTCTTTCTGTTTGAATTCGGAAACAGCCGGAGGTATACTCCAAAAAGATTCCGTCAGTTTTCCGTCCACGACGATCGGTTGATTCAACTTTACTGCTTTTACTTCTGCTGCGAACATCGTCCAGCAGATGAACGACACCATCAAAACCCATCGTCCCCAAAATGACATGTTTCCCCCTGTTTGTGTTTAAAAAAAAGCGGCGTGAGAGTATTCTACGCCGCTTTTCAGCGAATGTTCCATTACAATTGTCGTTCTATTTTTTCTTGATATCGATATATCCGTTCACCGTCTCAAGTGTGATGATCTCTCCGCCGCCGTTCAGCATATAGCGTGCGCGGATCTCCTGCCGGTCGCCATCCTTGTCATACGATACTGATTGGAAATCGGAACGGATCTCGAATTTAGATTTTTTCGTTTCTGCACCCCCTCCGTAATTGTCCCGCAGACGTATGGTCGCTTCGATGGTCGCTTTGGCATTCGCAGGAAGTGTCAATTTGATATCACCGCCGGAACTTTTCAATTTACTTTCTCCTTTGCCGCTCGGATTCAGATCCGCGTTCACATTACCGCCGGCCGTGCTTGCTTCGATCGAACCGCTGATGCTATTCAGATCGATATCTCCCCCCGAGGTTTTTGCTTCCACTGTACCGGACGCACCTTTGAGTTTCAGGTCGCCTCCTGCCGTCCGCAGATATGCGTTGCCGCTCACTTTCCCTACGCGCACATCTCCGCCGGCTGTTGACAGCGACGCATCACCGCCGATATCACCCACTTCAATCTCGCCGCCTGATGTTCTCGCGTCAAGTTTTTTGGAAACTCTTTCAATGCGGATATCACCTCCCGATGTGCTGACCGTTGCTTCGCCGTTCACCACCGCCAGTGCTATGTTGCCGCCAGACGTGCGAAGGTCAGCCTTGCCGTCGATATCACCGGTACGGATATCTCCTCCGGAGGTGGACATACGAACGGTCCCTTTCACTTTTTCGATCGTGATATCTCCGCCGGCAGTGGAACCGATTGCATCACCCGTCAGATTTCCCTGCAGTTCAATGTCGCCGCCGGAAGTACGGAGTTCCAATTTCGTCTGAGATGGAACGGTGATCACGAAACGTCCGTCGCTGTTATTTCCCCACTTCGGCCTGTACGTCACGCGTACTTCGTCGCCGGTTTGTTCTAACTTGACGAATTCCATATCATCCTCGTCGATCCGTTCCACCACCACATTGATCTCACTCTTTTCCCACGTTTTGATCAATATCTCACAACCTGTTACGGAAACATCGAGTGCACTCCCTTTACCTACGGTAAATGATTGCTCCTTTGTGGATTGTCTCCCCGCGGCAGCCGCAAGCGGCGCCAATCGGCCGGCGGAGGAACCTCTACCCGTTGACCGGGATCCTTCCTGATCGCTTGCAGTCATTTTTGCTGAAACGCACATCATACTGATGATGATGACATACACCAATTTCATTTTCATTGATAGATCTCCTTCACTAAATTGACCGCGCGGTTGCGGATATAATTGTTCTGTTCTTTTTTAATTTGCTGTTTTAATGCGTTGATCGTTGTTTCATCGAATTTTGTGCCGTCCATTTTTGCGAACTCCAGCGCATTGATGGCGGAGACCCTCACTCCGGAGTTGCTGTCTTTTGCGATAACATAGAGCAGTGCATCGCGGATATCCTTATCAAATCCGTATTTCTGCAGCACACGGAGCGCTTCTCTTCGGACACCCGGATTCGCATCAGTCTTCAGTGATGTAATGAGCGCTGTTTTTATTGCCGGATCGATCGTTTTGTTATTCTCCGTCTGATTGCGGATGGCATTGATGGACGAAAGTCTCACACCGTCATTCGATTCATTCAATAGAGCGTGCGTCAAAAGTTTTTGGATCTCCGGATCGTCGATCTTTCCTTTTACGTGCATCGGTGCAACTGCTTCAAATTCAAATTCGATCTCGCCGTCCGACGCGTCGCTGTCAATGAACCGCACATTCTCGATTGATGTTTTCGCACTCGCATTTGATGTGTTCGAAACGGTCTGCAGGTCCAATTGTTTCTCTCGTTCTGCGGGGGAGAATGAACAGTATCCGATGAGCATTCCTAACGATAATATTCCGAATCCGCCGGCGGCAAATTTCAAGGAAAGGAATTCCTGGGATGATCTTCTGATCCGTACGATAAAAGATTCCTTCCTGCGTTCACCCCTGAGCGCTTCGCGTAATTGCGTGCGTGCCTCACCGAGAAGTTCGTCTGATGTTACGGGTGAAGTATTCTCCGACACAAACGTGCCGAACTTTTTCATTTCCTGCAGTTCTTTCTTCATCTCAGGATGACGCTTCAGATACGAATCAAGCGTTTCCTGTTCTTCAGGACTGAGTTCCCCGTAGACAGAAAGCTGCAGCAATTCTTTGATCTCTTCTTTTTTCATCATTAGTAATCACTCGGTGAATTGGAAAACATTTTCGCTTTCTGCCACTAAGGCACAAAGACACAAAATTTGGGAGAAAAAATAC
>CAIVNT010000298.1 GCA_903907305.1 uncultured Ignavibacteriota bacterium | reverse complement strand
CCGCTTCCTGCATGGTGGGAAGATCTGAATCGCTTCCCATAATGATACCAACGATTGCTTTTTTCATAATGTCAATTTCCATTCGTGAAGTGGAGTCACCCTGAGCGAATCCCGATGCCTCTAAGCGTAGCCAAAGGGTATCGGGATGAGTCGAAGGGTCTGCAATAATATCATGGCTTGCGTCATGCAATGAATGTTCCGGAACTACAAACTGATCGTCTCTTCCAATGCCGTCGCTTCTTTGAGAATCTTCTTCAGATCATCTCCGATCATCGTCAGATGTCCCATCTTTCTTCCCACACGCGATCCCTCTTTGCCGTACACATGAAGATGTGCGTTTGGATGTTTGAGCGCTACCGCATAAAGATCTTGTTTTGATTGAGGATGCTGTTTGCCGAGCAGATTGATCATTATTGCATACGGCTTCACCATCTTTGTGGATCCGAGCGGTAACTCCAGAATGGAGCGGATGTGATTCTCAAATTGAGATGTGACGCACGCTTCAATTGTATAATGACCGGAATTGTGCGGACGGGGAGCCATTTCGTTGACGATCAGACTCTTCTCTTTAGTGAGGAATAATTCAACTCCATAAATGCCGAATCCTTTTACCGCTTTTACAGATGCGACAGCGATCTCTTCCGCTTTTTTCGCCAATGCTTTCGAAATCTGCGCGGGAGCAATCACCGTATGACAGATATGATTCTTTTGGATCGTCTGAACGACCGGATAGGTTCTGATCTCGTTCGGTGTCCGCACGACCATTACCGCAAGTTCCATAGTGAAATGTACAAATGCTTCGGCCAAGAGATTGTTATGCCGGTTGGAGAGATGACGCACCGCTGAATGGAATTCTTTTTCGTCATTCACCAGTGCATTTCCGTATCCGTCATATCCCATCTTGCGCGATTTCAGGACGAACGGCGAGCCGAGTTTCTTTGCGATCTGTGCGAATGTGTGGTCTGCGGTGACTTCAATGAAAGCAGGGACAGGGATCTTATTCTTCTTTAAAGTTTGTTTCTGCAGCAGTTTATCCTGGATCAATCCTATCGTAACGGATGAAGGATATACTTTCTTCCCGTGCTTCTCCAAAAATTCTATCCGGTGATGGTCCACGAACTCATTCTCCAGAGTGACCACGTCGCAATGCTGAGCGAAGGAGCGGAGGTGCAGTTCATCATCCACCCAGCCGATCGATTCATGGTGGGTCAATTGACCGGCAGGAGAGTGCATCTCTTTGACCATAATGGAGATATCAAAGCCGAGCCGCGAAGCCGCCAGCGTGGACATCTTTGCTAATTGACCGCCGCCGAGAATTCCGATACAGATTTTTTTTGACATAAGCAGGTGAGATTCAGAAATGAAATGTCAGATCAGTAGAATTCGACATTATTTGCCAATAAAGATATGGTGAATTGGATGCAGATGCAAGACTATGGAAATATTTGAATTCGTATCACGCTGTGTGATCAACCGATCCTGCCGGCATTCATCCCTGCCACATAACCGGTAGAGAATGCCGCCTGCAGATTATATCCGCCGACCGGACCGGCGATATCCAGCACTTCACCGCAGAGATAAAGATTCTTCACGATCTTCGATTCCATTGTTGTCGCATTGACCTCAGTTAACGTAACTCCTCCGGCGGTCACCTCACCTTTATCCAACGAAATTTCTTCCACTGTTCCCAATGGACAACGTTTCAACATCTTCAGCAGATCTCTCCGTTCTATTTTTGAGATCTGATTCAGTTTCTTTAAAAATGGTACTGATGAATTCACTAAAAGATATTCCGCAAGTTTCTGCGGCACCAATTGCTCAATAAGTGTGATGATCGATCGGGAAGGATTTGTGCCGATCTCGCTGATGATTCTTTCGTTCAATACCTCTTCAGTCAGTTCCGGGAAAAAATCAACACACATTTCAACCGTACGATTCTGTTCAAATTCTAAATAGGCATCACGGCTTACTTCAAGTGCTGCGGGACCGGAAATACCAAAATGTGTGATCAGCACATCTCCGCTCCAATCAGCAACGATGCGATTGTCGCTAACGGCCATCAATCGACATTCACGGATGGGAGTCCCTTGCCATGATGACGGGGGAGTCGGGGATAGCACTATTGGAGTCAATGCAGGACGGATGGGAACGATCGTGTGTCCCAGTTTTTCCATCCACCGATATCCGTCACCGGTCGTTCCTGTCTTTTGATACGAAGAACCGCCGGTCGCAATGATCACCTTGTCCGCACGGATGATCTCTTTACTTGTTTTGATATTGAATGAATCATCAGGATTTCTGAAGATCTCTCGGACCGGAGATTGCGTCCGAAGCATTACATTGCTTTCGGTCAATAATTGAGTGAATGCATTCACCACATCATCAGCGTTATGACTTTTGGGAAATACTTTTCCATTCTCGCGGAGGTAGGTTTCTACGCCGTGTGAGTGAAGCACCTCAAGCAATTCCGTATTGGTGAATTCATGGAACGCATATTTCAGGAATCGTCCCTCATTCGGTTTGAACTGTTTCAGCATTGTGCGGATATCGCTACCGTTGGTGATGTTGCATTTTCCGCCGCCTGAGATACGAATTTTGATTCCGGGATCAGGATTCTTTTCGAGCAGCACTACGGAATTGCCGAGCGCTGCTGCCTTCCATGCCGCGATCATTCCCGCCGCGCCGCCGCCGATCACTACGATGTTCTGTTTCGTCTCCATATTAATTGAATATACTCAATATTGAGGAACAACCACTCCGTCTGAACGTCTAAATCCGTTGATTATCTCTCATTAAAAGAGTATCTTTATGTGAATTTTGAAGACAAGCATGCAATGGTGTCTCATTTTTGAACAATTTTCGGAGTTTTTCCTTGGCAAAAGGTATGGCTCGTCCGTCGAGCCAAGATAAAAAACTGCAGGAACACCTTCAAAAGAACGGTCATATACCGAAACACATTGCTGTGATCATGGACGGCAACGGTCGATGGGCGAAAAAGCGGACACTTCCGAGAGTGGCGGGGCATCACGAAGGGGTCAATTCCGTGCGCGAGATCGTTGAAACATGCGGTCAGCTCGGAGTGAAGTACCTCACCTTGTATACCTTCTCCACGGAAAATTGGAACCGTCCGAAAGATGAAGTTTCCATTCTCATGCGTCTGCTCGTCAGTTCGCTTCGCGATGAGCGTGACCGGTTGAACAAACACAATGTGCGGGTGACCACCATTGGTGATTTTGCTGCGCTTCCGCAGGATGCGCAGGACGAATTCCTTGATGCCATTGAACTGACAAAGAACAATACCGGTCTCACGCTGATTCTCGCGTTGAGTTACAGCGGCAGGTGGGATATAACCAACAGTGTAAAGAGTATCGCAGAGAAGGTGAAGAACGGATCGCTCAAGCCGGAAGAGATCACCGATGCTGTCATCACTCAACATCTTGCAACAAAGAACATCCCGGATCCCGACCTGTTGATCAGAACAAGCGGCGAACTGCGGATCAGCAATTTTCTCCTCTGGCAGCTGGCATATTCCGAAATGTATGTAACGGATGTGCTCTGGCCGGATTTCAGACGCAATCAATTGTATGAAGCGATCGAATCGTTCCAGTCCCGTGAACGGCGGTTCGGTAAAGTAAGTGAACAGATCTCCAGCCCATCGAAATCTTCTTCCAAAAGCTACGTGCGGCGGTTGTTAAAAAGTGTTTCCGGAATTTAATCGAATAACAATGACAATAAAACAAATAGTTCTTGCGCTGTTCTGTGTCTGCGGATTAATGTTCGCACAGCAAGGTGCGCAGCAGAAACAATATAAGATCCTCGGCATCAGTGTTGCCGGCAATAAACTTGCTGAACCGATGGCGATCATCGGCAATACCGGATTGAAAGTAGGGGATGAGATCTCCGTTCCGGGTGAGCAGACGAGGAATGCGATCAACCGGTTGTGGAATCTGAAGATCTTCGCGAATGTGGACATCCAGGCGGAAACATTTGTGAACGACGGTGTCTATCTGCTGATCGTTGTTGAGGAGTTTCCGCGTCTCGAGAAAATTATTTATGCGGGGAATGAAGAACTGGATGAGAGCGATCTGAACAAAAAAGTGAATATCACTAAAGGACAGATCATTTCTCCTCAGGAGATCAACAAGATCGGCAAGATCGTGAAGAAAGCGTACGAAGAAGAAGGATATCTGCAGGCGCAGGTGAGTTCTGAACTGATCGATGCAACCGATACGACCAGCAAAGGCAGAAAAACGTTGAAACTGACTGTTGTTGAAGGGACGGATGCACGTATCCGAGGCATTCAATTCTTCGGGAATAAATTCTTTGATGACGGTGAACTGGAGAGTGAATTGCCGGATGTTCATAAGACATCCTGGTGGAAATTCTGGAGGACCGGAAAACTAGAAAAGAAGAAATACGAAGATGCGAAAAAGAAACTGATCGATTTCTACAAGAAGAATGGTTTCCGCGACGCTGAATTGATCGAGGATTCCGTTACTTTCAGCGAGAATAAAGAGGATATTATTCTGAAGTTGTTCGTATTTGAAGGACCGCAGTATAAGATCCGCAGCATCAAATGGGACGGGAATACGGTATTCAAATCCGAAGCATTGAATCAGCGTCTCGGTTTCCAGACCGGTGAAGTGTATGATATGGAAAAGTTCGAACAGAATCTCCGCGGCAATCAGGAACAGTCGGACGTAGCATCGATGTATCTGGACAACGGATATCTCACCGTGCAGATCGAACCGGAAGAACAGAAAGTAGGGGACAACGAGATCGATATGGTCATCCGCGTCCGCGAGAGGAATCAGTTCAAGATCGCTGGCGTGGAGATCCGCGGCAATACCAAGACACAGGAACGTGTCATCCGCCGCGAATTGTATGTCCGTCCGGGAGATTACTTCAGCCGTTCGAACATCATCCGCTCCATTCGTCAGCTCTCCGTCTTGAATTATTTCAATCCCGAAAAGATCAAACCGGATACGAAATTCGTCGATGATAAGAATGTGGACATCGTGCTTGACGTGGAAGAGAAATCAAGTGACACATTCAACGCATCCGTCGGTTACAGCGGCGCATTCGGTGCAACCGGTGCACTAGGACTCACCTTCAATAATTTTGATATCACACAGCCATTCTCCGGCGGCGGCGGTCAGGTGCTCAACTTTGATTGGCAGTTCGGTGAAGGTTCACGGTACAGAACGTTCTCCATTTCGTTCCGCGAACCGTGGCTGTATGATACGCCGACGTCGTTAGGCTTTAGTTTATACGACACGAAGCAGGACTACTACTATTCGATCCATCAGCAGGGGGGAACGGTCAGTCTTGGTCGCCGCTTCAAGTTTCCGGATGACTATTTCAGCGCAACATGGACATTCAGATTCCAGAATATCGATGTGGCCAATGTCGGCTCTTCCTATTATTATCAGGAAGGAAAGTCCAGCCAGCTGAGTATCTCACAGGTCTTCCAGCGTAATAGTGTGAACAGTCCGCTGTTCCCTACACAGGGAAGCAACATCTCGCTGCTGACGGAAATTGCCGGTGCACCGATCCTTCCCGGAACAGCCCGTTACACAAAGCACATTTTTTCGGTGGACTGGTATATTCCGGTACTGAACAGTTCGCGTCTTGCACTCTATTATGGCTCGCAGATCGGATCGATCTTCCCATATTCCACCAATCCAAAAGACGTACCGTATCTTGAAACATTTTATATGGGCGGAACCGGTTTAGGCCAGATAGCAACCACGCCGCTGCGCGGATATGAAGACAGGAGTATCGGACCGGTGAACGTTCTTGGTCAATATATCCCCGCTCATGCGATGGTGAAACATACTGCTGAGCTTCGTTTTAATGTTGCACTTAACCCAATTCCGATTTACTTTCTTGCGTTCGCCGAAGCGGGAAATACGTGGGAGAACCTGTCAAAGTCCGAAGTGTTCGATCTGAAACGTTCGGCAGGACTCGGTGCCCGATTGCTTATCAATCCGATCGGTCTGCTTGGGTTCGATTACGGTTACGGGTATGAT
>CAIVNT010000297.1 GCA_903907305.1 uncultured Ignavibacteriota bacterium | reverse complement strand
CGTCCCAGTAGAATTTTTTATCAGCACCGAATCCGAAGTAAAATCCTTCAACCCGGTTATATCGAAATAATATATTGTCATCAAGGATATTTTCATCATTCCAAAAATACGGCTTGAATGAGTATGTGTATCTTGTCCGATAGGTGTTCTTTTTCAAATGTTTTTGAGAACCCGAATTTGCAGATTGTTCTGTATATCCTTCAACAAACGAACCATTTTCTTTCGTAATGCCGCCGTTCATTGCGCGGACATTCCCGAGTACTTTTGCGGAAGATTTAAGCTCAATATCACCGTTCACCACAAGCACATCTCCCAGGATAGTCCCAAAAATTGTCAATGTCCCATTTTTTACGACAAGGTTGGACTGCACCGAATCAATGAGTGCGATCTCAGTATTCCCGTTGAATGTCACTGCTTCCTTTATTGATTTGTTCTTATCCTGTTCTTCTTCGCTATTCTCAGCATCAGTTTTGTTGTAATCTTGCCGTGAGTCGAACATACTATCTACTTCATATTCGATGCTGTTTACAATTCCGTCAACAAAGTTTTCAAAATTATCGGCAGTCTGGACAACCCTGGTTTCAAAATCGTCATCGGAAGTTCTGGAGTTTTGCGCTGCGGCATCAGAGGTAAAGACAATTATAACAGCAAATACTGCAAAAGAATTGGACCATCGACTCATGATAAGATCTCCGAATTAGTGATAACTTTTTACGGTTCTTCAACGCGAAAGTTACGGATTATTACAAACACATCCTTTGATAACTCAATGAAATTATGTAATTTTCCAATCATTATGCGACTTTGTATCAACATAGATCATATTGCAACACTTCGAAACGCGCGAGGCGGGAACACTCCTGATCCTACCGAAGCGGCACGGATCTGCGAACGCTCAGGCGCCCATGGAATAGTGGTGCATCTTCGTGAGGACAGACGGCACATCAAAGATCATGATGTCAGGAAACTGCGCGAAACAATCTCTACAAAACTTGACCTTGAAATGGGAGCTTCTGATGAGATAATCGGAATCGCATTGGAGATCGTTCCCGACCTTATTACATTGGTTCCGGAAAAAAGGCAGGAACTTACGACCGAAGGAGGACTTGATGTTCTCGGACAGAAAGATCGCCTTCGACATGTCATTGAAAAATTCCACTCTGTAAATATTCCAGTCAGTCTGTTTGTGGATCCCATGAATGCACAGATTAACGCTTCAAGAGAGATCGAAGCGGACATGATCGAGATCCATACAGGGGAATATTCTGAATCGTCTGAAATAGGTAATTCAAATAGATTGCTTCAGGAGATCGCTCGTGCTGCACAATTCGGGAAATCAATCGGATTAGAAGTGAATGCAGGTCACGGATTGAATTACGTGAATGTTATTCCTGTCGCCGCTATTTCTTCGATCGATGAGATGAGCATTGGTCATTCGATCATCGCCCGGGCAGCTTTCGTCGGACTGGAACAAGCTGTGAAAGAGATGCTTGATCTCGTAAAATAAAAAAACCGCTTTCGCGGTTTTTTTAT
>CAIVNT010000296.1 GCA_903907305.1 uncultured Ignavibacteriota bacterium | reverse complement strand
CTGTTATTCGTACCGGGAGAGACAAAAACATTCATCGTAACGGTATCACTTCCGATCGTGATGATCTCCTGCATTCCGTAGAATCGTATCGAATCAAATTTGAAGTAATAAACGCCTGTAGGTGTTGTATTGCTGACCGTCAAACGGATCTTTGCTTTTCCGTTGGAACGATGATACGCAGTTGAATCGGTACTTAATTTGAGTGCACCCGCTGAGCCTACACTTTCGGTATCACTGCATCCGGCAGAAAAGGCAGCAATGAGCAAGATCAATACTGTAAATTTCATTTACCTTTTGATGTCAGTTTCCACATGGCTTCAACGAGATCGGCGATCCCTGCGTTGGTCGCAGCAGAGATCTGATGGACGATGACCCCTTTGGGAAATTTCAGTTTCTTCAATTTTTTCTTCACTTCATCATCGGCAATATCCAGCTTAGTGATAGCGATGATCTTTTTCTTCTTCGGCAGATCTTTGCTGAACGCTTTTAGTTCATTGGCGAGGACCTTGTAATCCTTCTTGATGTCTTCACTGGTACAGTCGATAAGAAAGAGAAGAGCTTTCGTCCGTTCGATATGTTTTAAGAACTGGATGCCGAGTCCTTTCCCTTCATGTGCCCCTTCAATGAGCCCAGGTATATCGGCCACTACGAAACTTTTTCCGGGCTGAAAATAGACCATTCCGAGATTCGGTATGAGCGTCGTAAAAGGATAATCCGCGATCTTTGGTTTGGCAGCAGAGATCGTCGAGATGAGTGTGGACTTACCGGCATTCGGGAATCCGACGAGGCCGATGTCCGCCAGGAGTTTCATTTCCAATTCGAGGTGAAATTCAATGCCAGGATCACCGGGTGTGCAGACGCGCGGCGCCTGATTGGTGGGGGAACGGAAGAGCCAGTTTCCTTTGCCGCCCCGTCCTCCTTTGGCGATGACAAATTCCTGTCCGTCATCCGTGATATCAATGATCAGTTCTTTGGTCTCAGCATCACGGATCAATGTCCCGGCCGGAACCTTAATATAGATCGGTTCTGCGGAGCGGCCTTCTTTATTCGATCCTTCGCCGACATTCCCATCTTTGGCGATGAATTTCTTCTTGTACCGGAAATCGAGCAATGTATTGATCTGCTTGTCGGCAATGAATATGACATCGCCACCAACGCCGCCGTTACCGCCGTCCGGTCCCCCTTTTGGGATGAATTTTTCTCGGCGCCAATGGATGATACCGTCGCCGCCTTTGCCTGATTTAACGTAGATCTTCGCTGAGTCTATGAACATAATGATTTTCCTGGGACCGGATGTTTCATCCGATTCTGAAGTGCCTTAGTGTGATGCCCGGTTGATAAAATAGGATTGTAATGCGTTGGTCAAAACGATCGCGTCGCGGGAAAAGGGATCGACATCGTTCATGGTGAAGTAATGATCGAGCGAGAGTCCGGCATCGTCCCACGTTGCGGAGGAAAGAATCTTTTCCATTGTAACAATATACTTCGATTCATCATCACCAAACAAGGATTTAATGATGGAAGATTTCTCTTTTTCGTGTAACGAAAGGAGTGTGAAGTTCTTTTTCTGCGGTTGGCGGACCTGG
>CAIVNT010000295.1 GCA_903907305.1 uncultured Ignavibacteriota bacterium | reverse complement strand
ATGCCGATCCAAGATGCATTCGTACTGTTGGCATATGATATATTTTTGATAATATTTCCTTTGATGTTACTGACTGTACCGGTTCCAACAGACAGAGATATAGCTGTAAAAGAATTGTTGTTCGAATTTGTTTTTGTCAACACAGGAACACTCCCTGCCGAACCGCAATCAGGAGAACTACCACCGATATAGTTGCCCGATATACTAAAACCTGTTCCAGATGTGGTATTGATAATAATGACATTATACGTTCCGGTTCCGCTCGGAACAAATGATGCCGTTTCATAAAAACTATTACCTGAGATGGTCCACGTTGTATTATTCGCCCCTAAAGAAATTCCGGCTGATGTTGTTGAACGGCTTAAGAAATCATAGATATTGTTATTGCTTACAGTATTGCTGCTATTTTCTTTACTCGACGTTCCGGCTGAATAGACAGCACTCAATGGTCGATTTGGGTCGGCAGAGTTTGTGATATTATTATTATCTATTAAATTGTTATCATTTCCGGTCGTTCCGGAACTAACGGAAAAGAATATTATACCTGCTGTAGCATCCGTTGTTGATCCTTTGATCGTACAATAGGCAACGGTATTATTCAGTGCATCGTTGATGAATCGAATCGTTGATGTACCCAATGTGCTGCTGGTACTGGCATTGCTAATCACCATATCCTTAGTTGAACCCATTGTATTCACTCTTCCATCGATCCTCACATTATCGGCACCGTTCAAATCGATCAATGGTGCCGCAATATCGCCGCTGATGGAAAGTCCGGATACCGTTGGATATACGGTCACATTGGAATAGCTTGAACTTCCTCCGCTTGCATTCAGAACGGCACTGGCTGTTTCAGTAGTATTGTCGATCACCTGCAGAGTGACAGCTCCGGTGAGCGTACCTGCGTTGATCGCATCGAATGCAGATTTCAAAGTGGCGTAATCCGCGCCGTTCGTTCCGACGGTTTTTGTCGCATCAGCCTTTCCAATCTGGACAAATAATATTGCAGCAAATAATACAGCGGAAGAAAGAGTAAATATTCTGTTCATATCTGTGCTATCCTTTCTTAGATAGTGGGTGATATTGAAACGATGAATGTTCAACAACACTCTGTAAGTATTGATCTATTTAACCAGCAATAATTTTCGGGATTTCGAAACACCATTTGATGTAAGACGCGCTACATAAAGTCCTGAAGGATATTTTGCCGCGTCGAATGTCACTGAATATGCGCCGGGCTCTTTCATTTCATTCATCAGGGTTGCCACCTGCCGTCCCAATGCATCATATATCGTTAAGGAAGCTTTCCCATTCTGGGATAATTGAAAACCGATCACTGTCGTTGGATTAAACGGATTCGGATAATTCTGCATCAAAGCAAATTCCTTCGGTATGGAGAGTGACACATCGATCTGTTGTGAATATTCGTAATTACCATCACGGTCTATCTGCTTAAGGCGATAGGAGCATTTTCCATTGGACATATGCTCATCTTTATATGTATACACGGTTACCGCCCCGGTAGTACCATGCCCTTCCACAAATCCTATTCTGTTCCAATGCATCCTTCCCAATTCTTCACGAATCACTATTCTTTCAATTTCAAATCCATAATTATTCTTTTCGGTTGCAGTTTTCCATTGTAATTGCACTGCACCATTGGTCTGAACAGCACTGAATGAGCTCAATTCGACCGGCAGAGCAGAACTGCTCAATAAACTTACGGCATCTCCTCTGCCGATACCGCCGGTATATTGTGCACAAAGGGTTGTGGTAATCAAAAATTGACAGATGATATACGCGGTAATGTTTTTCATAGATGTTTTTCTTGTAAATAATATTTTTAAGGAGCAGTTCGTACGCCGCGTCCTCCATAATAACTGCTGCGAGCAATATTATTACGCGCGGCATAATACCGATCAGAGATCTTGACCGTAGGGTTGTTTCCTGATCCTGTGCCATACATATATGCACCGCCTCGAAATCCTGCACCCGACACATCTGTCCAATTTGGTACATCGGCATTTCCTGAATTATCCAATACTCCATTACCATGGACACCGGTGTATGCCCTGCCGGAGACAGAACCAACAGTTACACAACGTTCGATGAGATTCCCGCTCATTTCCATAATGCCGTAATATGTTGCACCGGAAACAGCGCGGTCACTGCCGGCTGTTGCAAAACAGCCGACCCTGAACGGACCAGGATTTGATGCAAGTTTTGTCACTGCGTTATTAGAATTTCCCTGGGGAGAAAGGGCTGGTGAGACAGGAACTTCAAAAAAAGTACCGCTATTATTCAATGTATACACCGATGTTCCGATCAGCGTAGAACCCCATGCATATTCATCCGGCACCGCAGATAGTGTACCTCTGCATGCTTTTTCATATTCAAGTTCCGTCATCGGACGCAGCCCACACCAATCTGCATAAGCCCAAACATCATCATAACGCAATCGTCCGCATGCTATGGACAGTCCATCGGAAGATTCACCGCAGATATCATTCCCATTCAGATCGCAATAGAATGTAACGGGACCACTTGACGGAATGATCGCGTCACACCGAATACCATTCCTTGTAATATCTGTTGAAACTCCGCTCATCACATACCGGTTTGTCACCGAAGCAGTACCTTCACCGACAGAAGATGTTACTCTTGATGATTGTTGAAGCCGAGTAAGGGTATTCAGGAACTCTACGTATTGCTGCTGACTTATCTCATATTTCATACAATAGAAAGCATTGTATCCTTTTGGGAATGCGGCCGGTAGGACCCCGGTCTGGTCACCGCTAAGTGTTGTATTCTTGTTGTAGTATAAACTTTCGGCAACCGCACTGACGGCAATAGCATTTTCATTATTGATGGGAAAAGTGTTGGTCGTTGTGGGATACTTGTAAAACTCAGCTACACCGGTCCCTCCGCTTCCCAATGCAAATGCTCCCTGCGGGACGAACACCATTTCTATTGCAAAGACCTGCACATCGACGGTGGCATTATCGCTGACGCCATTGGCACCATAATTCCAGCGTAATTGAATTCCGCTTTTTGAGAATGTCCCTGAACCATCTGACGCTCGATAGAAAAATGCTCCACAGCCATCGCCGGATGGTGTAATGACGCTCCCTGCTGGTGCAGTATGTCCATTGGTATTCAACGTTGCATGATACCAAACACCGCCGATACGATATTTTGCAAAAACCCAGGCAGCATCCCAATTATTGGGAGCCGAAGATACGCGCCAGGAATTTTCCCACGCGAGATCGAATTGGATGAGTGTATAATTTGAGGCATTGTTAGTTCCGGCAGAGATATTTTGTCCTGTCACAGCAACATTGCTGACGGTGATATTATTTGCTGATGCCGTGCTGAAGGCCAAAATGGTCAAAGCAAAGAGGATGGTATATTTCAATCTTTTTATCTGCATAATTTCACAAACAAATAATGAATGGAAAATGAGTGTATCATCATGGTCGAGACTGAGACGATCATCGAGGATCATCATCAAAATCTTTCACCACCAAAAACGCGATCAATCCGTAAAGGCCGGAACACGCAATCAGTACGGAATAGACAATAACGTTCCTGGTTGGAATTTTATATTTCCTGAAATAATAGACCGAACAGAGAAGCGCAATAACGGATACCAGTAAAGCGTTCACGCCTGGCGGTGTAAAATAGGCTCCGATATACGGAGAACTCTCCTTTTCAATAGCCAGTGTGAAAGGGAACACGTATGACGCAATCACTCCTGCCATAGTCATTTCCTCCCCCGGCCATTGTTCACTTGTGTCAGCAAGGACAATATTTCGTCTGTCCGTCACGATGGCATTGTATCCATTCTCCTTTTGTACGGTTATTACTCGGTAGAAAAGATCTCCTTTGATCAGAAGTGTATGCTTCGTATGATCATAATCCTTCACCGGAACTTTGTTCAATCCATAATGATCGTAGGAGATAAAGAACACATCGTTCGTCTGTGTCACCATCAGCGCATACGATTCGCGCAGTTCATTTTCCGTTACGGAGATGTATGCGATATCAAGATCGGAAGGTATCCCTGTCTCTTTGCAGAATGGTCTTCCTTTCACCATTTTCAGATGATACACTTTCCCCTTTTGGTCGATAACGAAATAACCTTCGTCGAACGGTTTTTTTGTTGACGGATTTCCATAGATTGCTTTTGCAGGGAACGTAAATCCTTCGTTCACCAGTGCATCGGTAAAGGTCCTGCTTTTTTCTTCGTTGATCGTATTTGTCAGCGACGTGACAAATTCCATCCTCTCTTTTATCCGGAAAAAATCGGTCGATAATTCAAGCCGAACCCTGCCCGAAGCCGATTCGAACAATGGAAAAAGCTGAAGCGACCGGTATTGTATAATTGCGGGCTGCACCCGAATGTTGATATTGTTGAGATTCACTTCTTTCGATACAATACGGATACCGTCGATGGAGTCCGGCATCGTGCCGGAAAGGGTCAACTGACGGTAATTTAAGAACGGAAGCAGCGATTCGAATTCTTCTCGGGTATGGAATTTCCCTTTTCCGTCCACATAATAGTTCTCACGAACATCGGATTTGATGAAAATAAAATCCTTCAGTATGGGACTGTAAAAGACATTTGTTCTTTTATTTTCGCGTGTATTCGCTTTCCAGTAGAATTGCGGAATGAATATCGATGCTGTCAATACAATCAGCATCAATAATGCAATACGGGCGCTCAGCATATGTCTCACATGATCCCCCGTTTGAAATTGTATGCAGAAAGAAAAATAACAGAACCGGAGATGATCGCCAAGACTGCAATACACCATATTGAGTAGGCATAAATATTGAATCCCGATCCTGCATAGAAGAGACTGACGATCCCGAGTCCAACGACTGAGAGAAGAATTCTTTTTCTCCAGCTCGGTTCTATAAATACCACCATTACCCATACATAAGCAGTCAAACCTCCCAGATACCAGGGAACCGTAGTGGTGATCATACTGTCAAAGAATTCCCGGGGGAGGAACAACGCAGTGATAAGTGAAATGATGACTGCGTCAATGAGACAAAGGAGACACAGCAGCACTATCCCCGTTGCGGCCATTTGAATGATCAGCAGATGTTCTTTCACCGGGAGGTGCAGCGTCAGTTTCAGGCGGGACTGGTTGAGCTCTGGAAAATACTGGAAGATCCCGATACCGAGTCCTGAAAGCAGTGCGAGATATTTTAGTTTTGAATAATACACTACTTCGAAGGTGATGAACTGAATGATCACTTCGTTCGCTTTATAGGATTTAAATAAATTTGAAAGGTCGTAGTATGTCAATAACAATGCCGCAATATGCACTATGAGCAGTCCCGCTGTCACCCATTTCACCTTAAGCCACTCTTTCATTATGAGCGCTGATATCATTGTTCAGTCCTTAATACTTTCCCGTCAGTCCGATGAATGCATCTTCCAGCGACATTGGAACCAGATGTAATCCGGAATATTGTATCCCGCGTGAATTCAAGAACTGGGTGACCTCTCCTTCGGATGAAAAGCTGTAGATCGATATCTTATTCTTAACCCGTTCGCTGTTCTTAACGATGTGACCGGGGGGAATTGTTATCGAAGGATCGGCTACTTCAAATTTATATTGCTTGAACGTTCCCAGGAACTCTTTCACCGGCATTGTCAACAGAACAGATCGGTAATCAAGGATGATGCAGTCATCCAGAAAGTTTTCAAGGTCCTGGATGATATGCGAAGTGATGAAGATGGTCTTCTTTTCCGCTTTTGCATATTCAGTGAGATAATCAATGAAGAGTCTTCTATATCCTGCATCCAAACCCATGGAGAAATCATCGAGGATCAGCAGATCGGGATCCTGTGCAAGAATAAGACCAAGGGCCACCTGCGATCGTTGACCGCACGACATCTTGGATAATTTCTGGTGCTCGGTAACAGCCAGTTTCGACATCAATTCATAATACGCTTCCTTTTTCCATCGGGGGTAGAACGCAGAATAGTATCGTTCGATCTGCCTGATGTTCATAAAACTGTACTGAACATGTCCTTCGATCAAAAACCCTACCCGTGCTTTTGTTGCGGGGGAAAGACTATACGAATCTTCTCCGAACATCAGACATTGTCCCGACTTCGGACGGAGGAATCCGTTCAGGATATTGATGGTCGTGGTCTTCCCTGTTCCATTCTTTCCCAGCAAACCGAAGATCGAACCCTCACGGATATTGAAACTCAAGTTCTCAAATATCAACCTGCTGCCGTAATAGTGTGTTAGATTATTTATTTCAACAACATTGCTCACTACGTTCTCCGGAGTTTTCTTATCCATCCATACAGTTGACCGCGGGATTATCCCGGCGTTTATCGTTCGGTCATTTCATAAGCATCATTTTTTTCACAGCAGTGAAATTATTAACCTGGATCCGATAAAAATATATTCCAGAAGAATATTGTGCGGCATTGAACGGTACGGAATAGTAACCGGGCTGATGCATTTCATTCACCAGCAACGCTATTTCTTTTCCAAGGATATTATAAACCGCAAGCCGTGCCATACCGCTCATCAGGACCTGATATGTAATGACCGTTGAAGGATTGAACGGATTGGGATAATTTTGGCCTAACGAATATTCATTCGGCAATGGTCGGTCATCAACGACTCCAGTCAGAGTCCCATTTCCGGTGACTTTGATAGTATCGTTTGCACCGGCATTATGTGTGTAGATGACCGTACCATTCGCCGTCCCTTGTGATACCGGCGTGAACCTGATCGTGTCTTTGATACTCGCCGAGACATCTACCGAGAGCAGAGATGGAGTGATGCTGAAGACCGGAGAAGTTGATTCAACGTTCGTGATATTCACTATTTGATTTCCGGTATTACTAATAGTGATGACCGAGTCCTTTTTGAGGCCGATCTTCACTGAACCGAAATTGATCGTCATTGTTGAGAAAGTGAAACTTGTCGTCGTACCAAAACCGTTCACGGTGACTGTATCTGCGGATTTCGCCGTATTGCTTGTGAACGTAATACGAGCAGTCGCAGCTCCGCCGGCTTGAGGAGTGAAGCGGATCGTATCTGTCGCAGTTGATCCGGGTGCGATCGTAAATATGGAAGCAGAAGAACTAAATGATGATACATTGGAAGACTGTATCGATGATATTTTTAGTGTATCATCTCCGGTATTTTGGACCGTTACGGAAGTATCTTTTTTATTGCCGTTCCTTACATTGCCGAAATCGATCACACTCTTCCCAAGCACTAGAACCGGACCGGTCTTCAACACTGCATTTGAATAGATCACACTGAAGCCTGCACAAACATATGCATTACCGGACGGTGAGATCGTAACATCCACCAATGAATTCGTTGAATCGAACAATGAATAATTGACTTGATTCGCCCAATTTATACCGGCATCCGTACTCTGCCATACTCCGAGACTTTTCGGTGATGCTGTCTTTGCACCGACCGCATACACGGCGGTAGGTGTCGAAGCTATACCGGAAAGAGTTTGAGCAATCGTTGTATTCAAATAATTCCACGTCGCTCCTGCGTCTGTTGTTTTAATGAAGATCTTATCACCCGCAGCAATTGCCGTTGAGGCGCTAAGGAATGTCACTTCACGTAGTGCGGCTGTGGAGGAACCGCTCGGCACTCCGCTGATGGATGATACACTCCAGTTTGTTCCGCCATTTGTCGTGTAGATCGCTTTCAGTCCTTCTCCGACAGCAATACCTGTTTGTGTGTCATAGAATGCAACACCGCGTAAATTCGTGACAGCACCGGGCTTCGTGAAGGTCCAGTCCGCTCCTCCATTGGTCGTTTTAAAAACAACATCGACGTTCGCTCCTGCTTTCCCAACAACAAATCCAAGATCGGCATTGACAAAATGGACACCATAATTGCTGAATGTTGCAGCTGATGTATCGGGATACGATTGACTCCAGGTGATGCCGCCATCGGTCGTTTTTCCGATCATGCGGTATGAATTTGCCGTAAACCCAAGATTCTCGTTCACAAAGTATATGCCCTGTATGTTGGACGAGGAATTATTGATTTTTTGATAGATGATCTTCCAATTCTTACCCCCATCGGTAGATTTTAGAAATCCTCCGTCCTGTCCTCCTGCATAGATCAAAGAATTATTCACGGCAAAGATCGAAGCAAGCGGAACACTCGGTACCTGCGTCAGAATTTCCCATGTCGCCCCGAAATTCTTCGATACTAAGAATGCCGAAGCAGATGAAGCACATACCACAGCATCACCGGCACCGTAGATCCTGCCGATCTGAGCACCGCACGGGATCTCCATCGGCACCCACGTTGTACCGCCGTTGGTAGTTTTCAATAATATTCCTGAGCGAGTTCCGCCGCCGACCGCGAGTCCATTCTGCGAATCCTTAAAATAGATGTCATACATATTGTCATATGTTCTATTCGCAACATCCTGTGTCAGATATGTCCACGTCACACCGCCGTCCGTTGATTTAAGATGGATCGTCGGCTGAAGTCCTGATGCACTGGAACCCCATCCAATTGCATACATAGTATTCGCATCAAAAATAAAAGCGCCCTTAATGTCTGTTCTTGAATAGATACCGGCGGGAAATGTCGGTGCGGTCGTCTTGGTCCACGCAGTACCGTTCTTTGTATAATAGATATCGCACTTGCCGGCACCGCCGCCTGCGGCCATTCCGATGGTTCCGCCGAACAGTTTCATTGTTTGAATATTTCCTGTTATGTTATCAACACCGATCGTCCAGGTTGCACCACCGTCAGTGGTTTGCAGAACTCTTCCTAAGGAAGATGAGGATGACAAAACCCATCCTTTGGATGTATCACTGAAATACACATCATTATAGGTAGGGGAAGCGATGACACTCGTTACCGTAACAGAAGTCCACGTTGTAAATCCATTGTTGGATTTATACACCTTTGACGTAGTTCCGATGAAACCTGTATTTTCATCGATGAAGTAGACCGATTTCAGATCATCGGTAATTCCGGTCACAATTTCCGTCCATGTCTTTCCGCCGTCATTCGTCTTTCGTATGACTCCCTTTGCTCCAACGAACCATCCTGTATTTGTATTGATGAAATACGATGCTGATACAGTTGGTAAGGTCTGTTTGGAAACCTGATTCCATGTTTGGGAGAACAACTGCAAATCCGGTGCAACCATTAAAAGACAAACAGCGATGAAGATAGATTTCATAGTGTAGTTCTCCAATTAGCGTTTAAGAAATATTAAAATGTTCGCAGTGTCAGAGTGATCAATCCATTGATATACGACCTCGTCACATTCAACGGCATTGACGCACTTCGCTGTTGATACTGCAATGCTGCATCCGCTGTGATCTGATCGGTCAACACGATTCCCGCACCAATCGTCCATAGATGTGTGGCGCAGTTGGTTCCGCCGAAGATCATATCATACGGTTGTGTTGTGAGACTAAAACCGGCACGCACATAATTCCCGTCATTGATCCTGTACTCTGTTCCCGCTCTGAATCTTTGGTCAACTGAGGATCGGCTGATGTTCTTTGCATCGATGAATTTTGAGGAATCCGTTTCCGTTGAGCATATCTCATATTCGACCGCAGCCATCAGATCATCTCCTAATTGATAACTCCCTCCTGCACCCATACTGATCTTTCCGGATGACCATTTCCAAACAAGAAGGTCCTTTGCGGATATTTTTGACCAACCGCTGTTCTTCATGTAAGACGATGTAACGCCCATTCTGCACTTTTCCGTAATTACGAGCTGACACTTCAATTGGATGTCGGTATGTTCGAAAGCAGCGTAACTATCTTCCGCTTCATTGAACACTTGCGATGATGATGAGAATGGTTTAAATAATCTTGAATCCGACGGAAGATAATTTCCCTGAAGACCGACCAGAATTGTTCCGTTATCCCATACTAACTGTGTGCCGTAGGCGACCCCGTGTTTCTTGATCTTCCCTGTCATACTGCCTGACCGTTTACTGATAAAGAGATTGTCGCCGCGGAAATAATACAGCTCTACATCCATCAGATTGACATCGCTTGCTTCGATCGATTCCTGCGAATCGATATATTTTATTGTCCCGCCGACAGTCAATTTATCGGACAATGCTGCGGTTATTCCTGCTTGAATCTCTGCATCACGGAAGGTTGATTTCGCAAAAGTGAATTCCTTTTTCAGTCCGTCGAGCAGCTGATACGTGATCGATCCTCCAAGTGAAATATCACTAATCGGTTCCCAGCTGTACATCAGGTCCACCGTTGGTCCCATATAGCGGAAATCGGCGGCCGTTGTATCCGTAAAAAAGAATGATTCTCCGTTGTATGGATCTCTTTTGACGCTTCGGTAATAATTCCGTCTGTTCTCATAGTCATAGGATGTGCTTCCGGAAAACGTTCCGCGCTCTCCCAGATTCCTGATCTCCTGGAATGCGATCCCGGTAATCATCGATCCTTCAGGATCATATTTCCTTCGGTATTCTCCCCAATTGTTCTTGTATGAAGTTCCGATCTTCAGCAGGGATTCCTTTTCATCGGCACTGAGTCCGGCTGGATTTCCGCCGAAATCGAACACCGATATGGAATGGTCCTTATCATCGATCGAAAAGCTCAAACCTGCCAGACCATCGGTCCTGGATGTCTGAGGGAACAGATCAAAGGATACAATGGTGACAAGACAGAATATTTTAATTGATCTGATGAACAACGTTAGACCTCTGATATTTTTTTACGGTACATCAAACGATCATATGACACATTTTTCAATGGCTTCCCGGTGTAGGGGTATGAACGGTTTCCCAATCCGAGATTCCGTCATTCGAATCCCCGCCCGGCTCCCTGCGCCGCATCGATTCACCGCCGTAGCGTGCGGGACTCAGCAGAAAACTTTTATCCACTCTTGAATCGAGTGTCTTGTTGCTCGTGGTGCTCGATTTATACTGGACACCGTCTATGACCGTTGAGATATCGATCCCATCTTGCCAAACTGTGTCGACGCCGGAGGAAAGGACAACGACATCAGAAACAAGGTTCAGCAGAAAATCTGTTGATCGGTCGGAACGGAGATTGATCAAGTTCGGCACTGCCGGATTATCGAAATCTGAGACGGAGTATTGGTTGTAGAATTCCCAGTCAGCACTCGACAGGTCGATACTGGTCGAGACAACATTCTTATGATTGATAGCTGTCGACGCGAGCACTTTGAATGTTCCAGGAAGGAATGGATAGTTCTGTT
>CAIVNT010000294.1 GCA_903907305.1 uncultured Ignavibacteriota bacterium | reverse complement strand
TGCCTCGGGAAACAGTGAGATCGCTTTCTTCACTTGATTATCGATCCCGAGTAATACGGAATACCAGCCCTCATTGTTCCAGTAATTCCGTGCGATGTAGGCTTTCAGGCGTGCCTGGATGAAGTCCTTATCTTTTTTGAAATCCTCTTCGACGAATTCAATTTTCTTCTCTTTTGTGAATGCAAGAAATTCATTCATCATCGCATCATCAATAACAAAATTCTTATTGAACGACTGAAGATCGCTGCGGTATTTATTTTTGATCTGTTCTCCGTCCCTGGTCAGATATCCTGTGATGAATTCATAGAACATATTGCGTCGAGTCAACTGAACGGAATATTTTGTAAGGATTCCAGGTTTCACGATAAAGTCCGGCGTAATACCGCCGCCGCCGAGGATCACGCGTCCCATTGCTGTCTTAAATTTCGGACGTGATGTATCGGAAACACTTTCCTTGTGTTCGATGTTCTCCCCTTCTTGTTCGTCGCGGGTGAACGCCTCTTCCTGATACTTATCCTTGTTGGCATACGAGCGCTGGATCAGTCTGCCGCTCGGTGTATAATACCTTGAGATTGTCAGCCGGAGTGCTGAACCGTCTGAGAGCGGAAATTGTTTCTGGACCAAACCTTTTCCAAAACTTGTCTCGCCGACGATCAATCCCCTGTCCCAGTCCTGAATAGCACCGGAAACAATCTCACTGGCGGATGCGGAACCGTTAGAAATCAGGATGATGAGCGGAGTCTTTTCATATTCGCTGTTGGTATATGCGAAATATTCTTCGTTGAAATCCGTCCTTCGGCTAAGTGTATAGACAACTTTACGCGGAGCACCCTTACTATCAGCTTCCAGGAACAGATCGGAGATCTTCACTGCTTGATCAAGATATCCGCCTGGATTCGAACGAAGATCCAATACGAGCTGTTTCATCCCCTGCGATTTTAATTTCTGGAGTGCGGAGACCATCTCTCTGGTTGTGGTCTCGGCAAAGCGTGTAACATTCACATATCCAACCTTGTCATTCAGCATCGTAGAAACGTCCACACTATAGAGTGGTATCACGTCGCGGACAATCTCGAATTCCAAAAGATCTTTTACGCCTGAACGGGCTATCCCGACCGAGACTTTCGTTCCTTTCGGACCTTTCAGTCCTTTCATGACTTGTTCTGTATTGAAACCGACCGAACTTTTCCCGTCGATCTTCACGATCTTATCGTTGGACATGATGCCGAGTGAAGCGCTTGGTCCGCCGCCGATCGGCTGTACCACTGTGATGGTATCATTCACGATGGCAAATTCTACGCCTATTCCTTCAAATTTTCCCTGAAAATCTTCGGTCACTTTCTGCATCTGCTGAGCTTTAATATAGACAGAGTGCGGATCCAATTCATTCAGAAGACCGACGATCGCCTGCTCGGTCAATTTTTTTGTATCAACATCTTCCACATAGAATTTTTCCGTTAAGCTCAACACATCTTTGAACTTCGAAAGCTGTTCGTAGATATTATCCCCGGAGATCAGGTGATTGAACTGTGTCCCCCCGATGAAAGCCACAAAAAATACCGTAACGATCAACGGGATCGAAAATCTTTTCTTCATAAGAACACTCCTGAAATCTACACTCATTGTATACAGAAAATTGTGGTGGAATAATGATATGACGGATGAACAACGGTGATATTGCTCGTTTGCATAAGAAAGAAACAAGAAAATGGCGCGAAATGCAAGTGAGCAGCATTCAGAAAACATTAAAATGTGACGGAGACACCTGCTTTCACCCTGCGCAGTTCATAATACGCGCTCGGATCGATAAGTTCTCCACCGATCCTGCCGTTGGAATCGACCCATTTAACGTTCTTCGTATTCAGAACATTGCGTGCATCGACATAGACGACCAATGAAACATCTTGAAGATTGTCAAACTTGAATTCTCTGGTCAATTTGATATTGGAGAAGAGGACATTCTTCATCCGGGCATTGTTTGGGACAAAATCCTTTGTCGAATCGATGGGAGAGAAACCGTCTCTCGTCGGAAAGAAAGTGTATGGTTTCGGAGAATTGAACCAGAGTATCCCGTTGAGTGCAATGTCATACGGAAGACGTGTCTCAAGATCGATCTTTACAGAGTGACGCTGGTCCCAACTCAACGGAAATGTTGTAGCACGGATCGGGAAACCCCATTGCGCCATGTTGATGGATTGATTGGCAACTTCACTTGTTCCTTCCGTCACCATATATGCATAGGAGATACTTCCCGATAGCATCTCGTCACGTTCACGGCTGAGGAGAAATTCAATTCCTTCGGCATCCGCTTCAGCATTGTTCACGTATTGTGCAAATCCGTAATCTCCTCCTGCTTTACTGTCGAACGGAATGAGCGTTTTAGAATCGATCTGGTTCTTCACATTCTTTTTAAAATATGTGATCGAGCCGACATAGTGTTCCGTTACGGCATGCTTGTAACCGATCTCCCATGCCATCGTTTTTTCCGGATTGAGATCGGGATTTCCGGTGAGCACGCTGCGCGCGCCGCTCTGGATCTGCGGAGGATTGATGCCGGTGTAGAGATATTCAAACAGCGGATACTGGAAATAGTATCCGAAGTTCATAAAGAACATACTGTTCGGTCCCATTGGTGCAGCGAATGCGATACGGGGACTGAATTGCTGTTTCATTGAGGTCTTTTTATATCCAACAACTTTCTGTTTGAATTCATTGTTGCTGCTGGGAATATATTCTACGACCGGACGTTCAGCACGCGGATCGAGAAAATCCCACCGCAGACCCAGACTGAGGATGGAACCGTCCAGCGCAAAGCGGATCTTATCCTGAACATACACACTGCCGGAGCGCGGAAAGTATTCGTAGAGATTGCTGAAGTTGAGCAGCGGTGCGTTCTCGATCGGTTTCCCGTAATACGTCCGCTGGGGTTCAAATTTTACAAGATCATAAAAGATGTCATAAAAGTTCAATTCAAATCCCGTTTTGAAAAAATTGGACTCATCTACCTGCGATGAGAAATCTCCTTTCGCGGTCTGCATCAGCTGCTGCACGTTCGCCCACCAGCTCTTGTTGCCACTCGTGACATATCGAAGGAAGAGATCGTACTGATACGGTGTGATCTCAAGATCCTGTTTGGCGGATTCGCCGAAACGATTCTGAAGATAAAAATGCGTGAAGCTCAACGTATATGCGGAACGTTCAGATAGTGTATGCGATAAGGAAATCACACCCCGCACAGAACGTTTCGTCCGTTCAGGAAGTCCGTCCAAATTATACCGCCAGCTGAATTCATAATCCCGCCAGTTGTGGTAGGAATAGAGTGCCTGCGCCGTAACTCGGATGGAAGGTGAAGCAATGTATTCCAATTTCGTCATTCCGGTCGCTTCTTTGCTTATGGGTGAAGAAAAGAACTGATTCATATCCTGCCACCAGCGGGTGTTCGATCCGCGCAGAGTGAGAGCACTAAGATAGAACAGATCGTTGGTTATCACCGGACCGCTGGCGGTAAATTCAAGTTCATTCTGCTGATCGGTCTGTTTGTTCCAACGGGACGGGACCCAGTTATCTTTTTCGAAACGAGTAGTGAAGTGATGAGTATTCTCACCCCCTTTGGTGATCACATTGATCACGGCGGACATGGCGTTGC
>CAIVNT010000293.1 GCA_903907305.1 uncultured Ignavibacteriota bacterium | reverse complement strand
TCCTTTCGCTGTATCATAACCGCAAAGGCCGCGCAACAGGGAACTCGCATGCCATACAATTTTCACGGGACATGATCGAATATATCATCCCGAATAAGAGTATTCTTTTGCTCTTCGGAGTTGTTCCGTACATGGCCCTCACATTTGCCTACGCACAGCTTTTGCAACAGACTTCGGCGATTAGTGTGTCAATGATGAGCTGGGGATTGATCCTGTTCGCTGCGGCAGCAGCATTCGCATCATCATACCACTCAGCGTTGAAACTGGGAGGAATGATGGAATCGGTCGGTTCGGGTAATGCAGATGTGGAAACATTGAAATCGGAAATGAGCGAGACGCGCAGAACTTCAGGAAAGTATGCGTTGATATTCTTGTCGCTTGCCGTGATCTGTTTATTCTCCGCAATGTCGCTTGCAGCAAATCCTCTGGACTGGACGGTCGTAACGAACATCATGCAGATGTTGTTTACCTTCGATGTGCTTGTGAAACTGACACAGTTCGCGTTCATTTCTATGACGATCGCGTCGATCGGTACGTTATTCTTCACATTCGGCTGGCAAGGAGGCAAAAAGGTCCTTCATAGTGAGTATGCTGAGTATGTGAAAAAAAGCGCTTTGCCGATGGCGTTGGTAACACTTCTTGTGCAGCCGGTGTTCGTCGTTCTTTCGCTCGTAGCACTGCCCGTCTCGGCGTTAAGCGGACTTGTTTTTCTGACCGCATTCCTGGTGATCTTCTTCATCTTCCTTGCAAGTCATTTTGTCTACGGTATGATCAAAGGAATGTCCCCGGGACATGCCGGCAATGCTTTTTTCATGATGATACTTGCATTAATCTTCATTGTAGTGCATACGAATACATCGTTTTCCAATTCCACACAAAAACAATCCGCACAGCTGGCGTATAATTATACACTCTATCACGAAGAACTGATGAAAATGATGGGGATCAGTGGTGCGGTATTGACGGGAGAGGATATCTTCAACGCAAAATGTACGGCATGTCATGAATTCGGTGCAAAGAAAGTTGGTCCTGCATATAAGGATGTGCTGCCGAAATACGAGAACGACCGTGCAAAACTACTTTCCTTCGTGTTGAATCCGCAGAAGATGAATCCTGCGTTCCCTCCGATGCCGAATCAGGGATTAAAACCTTCCGAAGTGGATTCGATCGCGGGCTACATTATGATGATGTACAAAAAAGGAAAATAATATTTGATGTCCATTTCAAATGAATGCCTCTGAAAACATCAGGGGCATTTTTTATTCAACCCCATTGACAAAAGGTGCCTTATGAAAAAGATCCTGTTCGTTTCCATCCTTGCATTGCTTGTTGCCGGTTCACTGCTCGGCGGCGCAAAAAAGAAATACGGTAAAGAACTTACCCTGAAACAGACCACGAAGGTCTCCGAGATCGTTGCCAATCCGGAGAAATTCGATGGTAAGCGTGTGCTGGTTGCGGGTCCAATCGTAGATGTCTGTAAAGAACGCGGCTGCTGGATCAAGATTGGCAGTGACAAAGAATTCGAATCCATCCGCTTCAAAGTGCAGGACGGCGTGATCGTATTTCCGCTCGATTTGAAAGGGAAGTCCGCCGTTGCCGAGGGGATCGTTTCAGTGAAAAAGGTATCCGTTGAAGATCAGATCAAAAGCGGGGAAGAAATGGCAAAAGAAGAAGGAACGACATTCGATAAATCGACCGTTACCGGTGTGAAGACCGTTCTGCAGATCAAAGGCGAAGGCGCACAGGTAGATGTGAAATGAGTAAGATCCCATGGAGACGCTGGAACGTTGTCCTTCACAGGGATATCGGTTATTTCATCGTAGCAATGGTGATCGTGTACGGAGTGTCCGGTCTCGCGGTGAACCATATCGCGGACTGGAACCCGAACTTTACCCGGGAGAAGGAATTCAAAACGATTGCGCCGATACTCTCCGAAGAAAAAGATATCATCGTTGCCCAAAGCTTAGTTGCGCTGAAACTTACCGAAGAGCCTGATAATGTTTTTCGTCCTGACCCCGAAACGATACAGCTGTTCTACACTGGAAAGACGTTTTCCATAGACCTTCCTACCGGGAATGTGATGATCGAATCGGTCAACCGAAGACCGGTGCTGTTCGAAATGAATCAACTCCATTTGAACGCACCGAAAGGATTGTGGACATATATCGCCGACGTGTTTGCCGTCAGTCTTATCTTTATGGGGATATCCGGATTGTTCATCCTGAAAGGAAAGAGAGGACTGGGAGGTCGGGGAAAATGGTTCGTCCTTGCGGGGACATTGCTACCTCTCGGGTATTGGATTTGGTATCAGTATCTGCAATAGTGGTGAATATATTTTACCACAAAGGCACGAAGACACTAAGAAAAACAATAAAAAAATTTGCGAAATATTATTACATGCCACGCATTTTCAATGTGAAAGACACGTCAATTGGAAGTGAGCAGATTTCTCTTTTCTGACGGAACTTTCTCTCCTGTGGACCTCGTTATACATCGTATAGAAATTATAGATTCATAACATCGGCTCACTCAATAACTATTCGGCAGCCTCAATCTATGGAACAAACTACGCTTATGTGGATTCTCTTCAACGGATTCGTCCTGGTGATGCTTGCGCTCGATCTCGGTGTCTTCCACAAACATGCACATGAAGTGAAGATGAAAGAGGCACTCACGTGGACGGCCGTCTGGATCGGCTGCGCAATAGTCTTCAATGCTCTTATTTATTATTACTGGGACTGGATGGCACCGGGGAGCGGGTATAGCAACAGAGACGCAGCCCTGGCGTTCCTGACGGGGTATCTGATCGAGAAATCGCTGAGTGTAGACAATGTTTTCGTCTTTTTGATGGTGTTCACATATTTCCAGGTACCGACGTTGTATCAGCACAAGGTCTTGTTCTGGGGGATCCTGGGTGCGTTGGTGCTCCGTGCGGTTTTCATCTTTGCGGGAGTTTCGCTTATCACAACATTTCACTGGACGATCTATATCTTCGGTGCGTTACTGATATTCACCGGAATCAATATGGCGCTGCAGAAGGATAAGAAACTGGAACCGGAGAAGAATCCTGTTATCCGTCTGTTCAAGAAATGGTTTCCGGTGACGAATGAGTATCACGGCGACCATTTCTTTGCAAAGATCGACGGTCGAAAGGTGGCGACACCAATGTTCATCGTGCTGTTGGTAATTGAAACAACGGATGTGATCTTTGCTGTGGATTCGATCCCGGCGATCCTTGCTATTTCCAGCAATCCGTTCATTGTCTATACATCGAATGTGTTCGCCATCCTCGGACTGCGTGCGCTCTATTTTGCACTGGCCGGGATCATGGGATTGTTCCACTATCTGCATTACGGATTGTCGGTGATACTGGTATTCGTCGGAGGAAAGATGTTGCTTGCGGATATCTATAAGATACCGGTGGCAGTTTCGCTGGCAGTCGTATTGAGTATCCTGATCTTCTCGTTATTACTCTCGAAGATTTTCCCGCCGAAAGCTGCTACTATATAGAGAAATATCAATTGATGAAAAAAACGAAGGGGGCCGCGGCTCCCTTTGCTATTTTGCGAGGACCGCTTTTTTTACGAGTGATGCACCATTCATTTTCAGAGAAACAAAATAGATCCCACTGGATAGATCCACACCATTGAACG
>CAIVNT010000292.1 GCA_903907305.1 uncultured Ignavibacteriota bacterium | reverse complement strand
GCCCTGGGCCAGTTCCCAACAGGCCTGGCGGCAGCTGCGGCGGCGTGACGAATCCAGGGCGTCGCAGTAGAGGCGATCCTTGATGATCTCGAAATAGCGGCCTGAGAGCTCCAACTGGCAGAAACCGTGAATGGATTGATCCCTGAACTGAAGAAACAGAATGTGGATCTGATCATTGCCGTAACGCATGTGGGAGTTCAGGGAGACAGTCTTCTGGCACTCGAAGCTCCCGATCTGGATATCATCGTCGGCGGGCACAGTCATACTCCTCTCTTCAAACCAAAACGGGTGAACGGTATCCTGATCACTCAAGCAGGTTCACGCGGACGATGGCTTGGGAAGATCGATATTACGGTTGATACTGAAAAAGATACCATTGTGAAATCATATTCCGAACTGATCGAATGCCGCACTGCGGATATTACTCCGGACCCGGTCGTTGAAGCAAAAGTAAATGAGTTCGAAAGTATGGCGGCAAAAGAAATGAATGAAGTGATCGGTGTGCTGAAAACAGACTGGAAGAAAGAGGGGCGCGGCGAAAGCAATATGGGAAATTGGATCACCGATGCACTCCGCGAATATGCCAAGACCGATATCGCATTCCAGAACAGCGGTGGCATCCGGAAAGAAATGCTGGCCGGGAACATTATGGTCCGTGATCTGTGGGAGATCAGTCCGTTCGGCAACACACTCGCAACGTTCAGTGTGGACGGAGCAACACTCAGGAACATGATCCAGTTCCAGCTTTCTATGAAGGAAGAATCGATGCAGTTCTCCGGCATCAAAGCGGTCTATCGAACGGTGAACGGCGAACGGATGCTGCACAATCTTAAAGTGAATAATGTACTCGTTGTTGATGCGAAGAAATATACCATCGTCACCAACAATTTTGTTGTTGCACAGACGCTGAAGTATTTCGGCGTAACGATCCCTCCGGCAGACATCAAACAAACCCTTGTGACTGACAGAGAAGTGTTGATCGATGCTGTCCGCAAACAGAAAGTGATCAATTCACAGCTTGAAGGCCGTCTGAAAGAAGCCGAAGAATAATTCTTTATGAAGAATCTTCTGATCCTTTTTTTCATCGGGCTCGCCGTTCTGATCCCGGCATGTAAGGATACAACGACCCAGTCTGTTTCCAAACTGGATGATATCGTGTTTCCTGCTTCCAAGATCAGCTATAACCGGACGATCCAGCCGTTGTTCAATATTGGATGTGCCGTCACAGAATGTCATGATGTTGCATCGAAAGCAAGCCTTCTTGATCTCTCTGATTATATCGGATTGAAACAGCGGTTCTTTGATGTTGTGCTGGTGCGGGATACGGTAAAGAGCAGATTGATCTGGTATGTTGATGGACGGTTGATCTCTTCACAATGGCATCGTCCATTGAACAGCAATCAGGTGATGGGCTTCAAAAAATGGATCATGGAAGGTGCCACCGATACGATCAAATAAACTATTTTTCAATTATTCTCTGATGTTACACAGAAAGAAGTTTTTTACTATAAAATGGTTCGACGCGGCGCAGGAACAACAGTCATCCTGAGCAAATCCTTTGCTGTTTGAAGGATGCGTCGAAGGATGACTTAGATATCTTAACCTGCGCCTTGCTCACCATGACTGATTTTTCTGTTTGCGTAACATTAGTTATTCTTTCTAAAATTTGAAATCCCACAAAAGTAAACATCTCTCTTTTGTGGGATTTCGTGCTTGAACCAAAGGTGTCCCTTCGGGACCCGCCT
>CAIVNT010000291.1 GCA_903907305.1 uncultured Ignavibacteriota bacterium | reverse complement strand
ATGCTTGCCAGGGTCTGCGAAAAAACACCGGTAAAACTTTCTTTGTTTATAAACGGCAGGGAAACGGCAGAAAAGTGAACAAAAAATACAAGAGCGACTGCAATTCCGCGGAGACCTTCCATTGGCTTATTGGCTCTGCTGCCATGGTCAATCTCATAGATATTCTTTAACCGATTTAGCAAATTTTACTCCTCGCTCTGACTGACTCTCATGTGCATTGCACAACACGACCAATAGCAGTCGTATCGAAGATTCCTGTGAAATATCTCAAGGGAAAGGAACATCCCTATTCTGTAATGCTCATTCCGGATCAAAGCTTCGTAATAATAACCACAATATCAATCAATGATTTGATTTAAATAATACTCTTGGTCCGTGAATTTCAATAAATAGATTCCCGCTAAGAACATGCGGCCAACGGCCCCGTTGGGGAAATGACATTACGACGCAAGCGTCGGGTCTACGACCTCGTAGAGAGTATTGAACCCAAGACCGAATACAATGAAGATACTCCAATTTGTCTTATCAACAGCAATCACCTGAGTTGTTTTGACTGCATGCACAAATCATTTTCCCGATAAATATTATTATTAACATTTGTGCATCAAACTATTCATTTTTTATCGTATGTTGTTCGGGAAACTTTTCGGCTCGTAACCGGGTTACAAAAGAGAGTTCATATCACAATCAAAGGACCCATCATGAAAAACCTCACCGTTATTGCTGCAGCGCTGCTTGTTATTACCGGATTGATCTCAGCACAGATCCCTCCGTCGCGCACTCTCCGCGTCAGTCCGTTTGCTTCCGTCTCACAGACCATCGGCACATCCGAGGTCTCCATTACGTATCACCGTCCGGGTGTGAAAGGACGCGAAATCTGGAACAAACTCGTGCCGTTTGGTCAGGTCTGGCGGGCAGGCGCGAACAATGCAACAATGTTCAATTTCTCGGAGGATGTGCAGATCGCAGGCTCAACACTGAAAGCCGGACGCTACGAATTCTTTGTCCTTCCGAATGCGGATACGTGGACGGTCATCTTCAATTCGGCAACGGATCAATGGGGCGCATTCAGTTACGATTCTACAAAGAACGTCACCACCTTCACCATTAAACCGGAAGCCTCGGCGCACGAGGAATGGCTTTCGTACGGATTCTCTGAACTCACAGCGAACTCTGCAAAGGTCACACTCCGCTGGGAAAAAATCTCCGCATCATTCGTGATCAGCACCAACACGATGGACAACATCGCAAAGAGCGAAGCGAATTTCACATCGCAGGCCTCACAGCAGGCTGCCGTGATCGCGCGATGGTCACTGGACAACAAAACGGATTATGAACGGGGAATGCAGGCGATGGAGCGGGCACTCGCGCTGAGTCCTGTCTTCGGGAATTATTCACTGAAAGCACAATTGCTCGCACAGCAGGAAAAATTCGCCGATGCTGTCAAGACAGGCGAACAGGGTCTGGACATCGGGAAAAAAGCAAGCGCCAACACAGCAGGACTTGAAAAGATGATCGCTGAATGGAAAGAGAAATTACCAAAAGGAAAGAAGAAATAGAGACAGGTCTGCAAGAAGAAAACTGAGCGCTCCCAATGGAGCGCTTTTTTTATTTTCATTGTAGAACACATCCACGAATCACATGGATAATCACCAATATTATACACTACGATAAATTCAAAGCTCATCTGAATCAGGCAAGAACTAATTCGCAAAAATAAATTATAAAATTTAACTTTTGCGTCTATGCGACTTGAGAGAATGCTTTTTAACCTTTATTCGTTGTATTCGTATTATTCGTGGATAAATGTTGCTAATGTGTTTTACGAAATAGAACGATCCTGTTCGAATTCGTCCCCTTGGAATTGTTCGACACACCCCAGATATTCGCCGTCTTTGTGAATTGCTGCTGATTGATCATGATTCCTTCGCAGCGAAATCCTGCAGAGCGTCCGAGCGCAACAACATATTCCTCAAGTTTCACTTTTCCCTTCCTCACTTCGCCCACCTCAAAAGCAACATAGCCGTTCTGCTTCGTCACGCGGTACAGCTCACGGAACACATTTCCCATCACTTCGCACCACTCTTCCACTGTGTGGGACATGGTGATGGATTTCGCTACCGCGTCCGCATCGATACCGTTGAACCAGCATCGCATCCAGTTATCTTTTGAATATTGCACTATATCAAGGAATGGCGGAGATGTGACCGTCAATTGAATAGAATTATTGTTCAGTACCGGTGTATTCCGCGCATCACCAGTGATGAATTGTCCCCACATCCCGATATCAGCCAGCGGCTGAGGGTCGGAGTCGAAATCCTTCATCAGTTGTTTTGTTTTTTTCAAGATAATCGCTTTCGTATTGCGGTATTCGGGACGTTGGTTTCTCTGACGATTAACTTTAATCTGACTCTCAGGGGACATCGCCTGATTCGGCGGCAGTGTATAAACAGAAAAGAATCCTGTGCTGTGCCCTGTAAGTCTGTTCGTTGCTACCATCCTGATCCAGCGGTCGATGTCATCTTCCATCATGCTTTTCTTCCTCTCCGCCAAATATTTTTTAATCGAGCTCTAGATTTTTGTGAAATGTTCGAGCGGACATTTCCTTATCCCGATAATATTATGCCTCTACGTATATATCGGAAGTCTATACGAGAGACACCACCCCGGGCTTACGCGAAGGAT
>CAIVNT010000290.1 GCA_903907305.1 uncultured Ignavibacteriota bacterium | reverse complement strand
TACGAATTTGAAATGGTCGCTATTGCCGACACCGGCTTTGAACTCGAATTCAATGAAGAGAGAATCCGATTTCAAATTCATCATGTTGTAATTTCGACTATCGCCCTTATTCAAGCGTTCGGTCTCGCCGTACAGCGCAAAGGTTATCGCTTCAAGAACGGTCGATTTGCCGCTTCCCACAGAACCAAAGATGCCGAAGATGTGTTTTCCCGTCAATGCGGTGAAATCGATCTCCTGTTTTGTCCTGTACGAATAAATGCCGTTCACTGTCAACCGTATCGGTATCATTGTCCTTCCTCCGTGCCAATCACTTCCCTCAACAGGGACATCATCTCGTCGTTCGGCTGCTGACCTTTTTCATGGAGGAAAAAATCGACGAAGATCTCTTCGACCGATTTACCAAGATCGACAGAACTGACCTGTTCATCATCCTTCCCATCCAATGTTCTCACAACGGGAATGATATCAATGATGCCGTTATGCGATTGAACGAGCCGTTTGCGTTCCTCCGCTGTAAGATATGTATCGCTTTGCATCGTCAGTTCAACAAGGGAGTTCTGATTCGCCATCAGCCATTCAACGGCAGTATCGATATCCGTAAATGTCTGTCGGGTCACGGTCTTTCCTTTGGTCAATGGAATTTCACTGACACTCACCGGTTTCCCGGGCTCTGCATCAACGATCATCACACATTTCGCTTGTTCCGCTTCATGCAGACTGTAACTTAACGGACTTCCGGAATAATTCACGGGTGCCGATCCATGCTTCATCTTTATCGTTCGGTGCAGATGGCCGAGAGCGACATATTGCACATGCTCCGGAAGGTTTTCAAGATACACTGCCTGCGCCCCGCCGATATCCAGGATCGGTTTTTCGTCATCCGGTTCGGCAGTCACTTCCGCTCCGGATGATGCAACAAATAGATGGGCCATAAGGATGTTCACTCCTTTATCGTCCATATATTTGTCGCCGGTCTCCTTCCAGTTCATTTGAAGCAGCTGCCGGAGCGATCCTTCCGCATCCTCTATCCCGAGATAGGTTTTCATCCTTTTTTCATTTGCGAACGCCGTCAATAAGATCCTCAACGGAACAGTACATCCGGGGATCATGATCTCAATAAAACCATTATCGGATCTCACAACTTTTATACCGTCCTGCAGGGCGAATGGTGAGATCTTCGTATTCGGAAACCCGGCAAGGATAACGCCGCATTCTTTCGCCAGCGGATCCGGTGCTTCGATACGTTCAGGAGAGTCATGATTCCCGGCGATAGCGACGACCGGACGTTTGCCTCCGTCCGCCAAACGTTTCACGGTCCGGTAGAATAATTCCACTGATTCAACAGGGGGATTGAACGTATCGAACATATCACCGGCGATCAGAACGGCGTCCACATGTTCACGTTCGGCAATTGAGCATATTTCCTCCAGTACCTCCAATTGTTCGGGATGACGAGGTATAGGACCGATCGATTTTCCAAGATGCCAGTCGGCGGTATGGAGTATTTTCATAATATTTTCTTTTGTGGTGTTATAACAAACATGATTCTAAATCACACTTGTACAAAATAAATCTAAAGAGAAGAACTTATTCTCTTCTTTTTTTGACGGGACAAGAAAAAAAGTCCGCCTTGGGCGGACGAAATTTAACGCACGCGATGAATCCTTGAAGAGTCGATCTACGATCCTCTACGAGGTCGTAGACCCGTAGGGAGTCTTCGACCGTTCGTTCTTGCCCGCCTGAACGCGTGGCGGGCAGGGCTTTCCCATTTGCTCCATCCTTCTAAATTTCGCTCCGACTCACATTGCATATTCTACAGGTGTAAGTGAAGAGATGCTTACTTTTCGTTTCGCTTTATAGAAAACACGATTTGGAAAAGATAAACTACTTTTACTCTTTCCCTCACGTTGTTTTAACAGCAGTGATTCTAACTATTGAATGAAGTTAGAGTCGATCTATAAAAAATATTGTGGAGATGGGCTCCATCGTTATAACTCCTTAACAGCTTTTCTGATACGATCTTCCAGACCTGAATAACGGATGACCTGCTGTTCCACAGCTTTCTTCAGAATATCTTCTTTACCAAAGATCTCCGCTGTTTTTTTTGCACGCGTTACGGCAGTGTATAAAAGTTCGCGCGTTAAGAGAGGATTTTCT
>CAIVNT010000289.1 GCA_903907305.1 uncultured Ignavibacteriota bacterium | reverse complement strand
TTTTCTATCCCGAGAACGATCATCCTTTCCATGACACGCGATCCCAATGGAAAAATGCTCGTCGGTACCCGTGAAGGATTCTATGTCTGGAATGCACGGAAACAAACATTCGAGAGAAAACACCTTTATCCCTCAAATAGAAATATGATGTGGAGGATCTTTACTTTTCTTTTCTTGGATAGCGCCTTGTGGATCGGGACAAATGATGGTTTCTTCCGCTCGAACGATCTCGAATATAGACATTTTGAAAAGATCCGTTTCGATCCCTCAACGCAAAAGGTCTTTCAGATTCTTCGTCTTGTAAAGAGCACTCAGGAACATACGATTCTCATCTGCACGAACGGCGACGGTATCTATCGATATCATACACAGACAAATCAATCCGATCTCCCCATTACGTACAGAAAAGGGAATCCTTCCTCACTCAGTCACTCTATTATTATGGATGTCGTCGAAGATGACAGCACCATCTGGGCTGCAACATACGGCGGGGGATTGAATGAGATCAAAAAGAATTTGGACGGGACATTGACTTTCTTGCATTACCGTGAAGCAGATGGATTGATTAATGACAATCTTTATTGCGTTGTGCGGGACGGGGAGGGAAATCTCTGGATGTCCAGCAATAAAGGTCTGTCACGATTCGATCCGCGGACGAAAAATTTCAATAATTATGATATGCACGACGGACTGCCCTCTAATGAATTCAATCATAATGCATTTCTTTCAGATACATCCGGCGTGCTGCTGTTCGGCGGCGTTTCCGGATTTGTGGAATTCGAGCCGCGCGAGATCGAAGAGAATCGGACCATTCCTCCGATTGCTATCACTGATTTCCGTATCTACGAACAGCAGCGGAATGAGCTGCTCCAAAATGGGGAGATTACATTGAATTACAATGAGAATTTCCTCTCGTTCGAATTTGCTTCTCTTTGTTATGATGTGCCGCAGAAGAACCGTTTTGCTTACCGAATGCTGGGCGTGAATGATCAATGGACATTCACGGATGTCCGGCGGTACGCGGGTTTTACGAATCTCACTCCCGGCGAATATTTGTTCCAAGTGAAAGGGACGAATAACGACGGTGTGTGGAATGAAGAAGGTCTGTCGGTGCACATCGTTATCCGACCGCCGTGGTGGGGAACAATCTGGTTCCGCGTCAGTATCGCTCTGTTGCTGATCGGTATCATTGCCGGCAGTGTCTGGCAGATCTCGCGAAGAAAATATCAACGGAGTATCGAGGAGTTGAAGAAACAACAGGCATTGATGGTAGAACGGCACCATACACGTCAGCAGATCGCCCGCGATCTTCATGATGATGTTGCCTCCACCATCAGCAGCATCTCTCTCTATTCGGATATGATCAATCGGAAAAAAGCGATCAAACGCAATGAACTCTCCGATTCAATCCAAAAGATATCAATGCTTGCATCCGGCGCAAAGCAGGCTATGGAAGAGGTGGTCTGGTCCCTTTCTCCCCAACACGATATGCTCGATCAGCTTGTGAACCGCATTGGAGATACGGCGGTGCAGTGGACCGGAGATCATGCCATTCAATGTCATCTTTCATTCTGTATGATCCCGCCGGAAATGATGATCGACGATGACATACGGAAAAATATCTATCTCATCTTCAAGGAAGCGATGAACAATATTCTGAAACATTCCAAAGCTACTGCAGTGGAATTGACGGCGCGGTTCGAGAATGATTATTTCTTCCTCACGATCCGTGACAATGGCGCAGGATTCAATGCGGACCGGATTCGAATACGCACCATCGGCGGGAATGGTCTCGTCAATATGAGAACGCGTGCTGAAAGCGTTGGAGCGGAACTCTCCGTTACGTCAGCAAAGAATTCAGGATCGACTGTCTCGTTGAAGATCAGAATAACGCAACTGCGTCATTGATAATCGTCCGTATTGAATTGAAATTACATCCCATGAAGAAAAAAACTGCAAAAAAAAATATCCGAGTCGTTCTGGTCGAAGATCATCCGATGTATCGTGAGATCGTTAGCGAAGTGATCGAATCGACCGAAGGTTTTATCCTCTCTGCGGTATTCGAAACGGTGAATGATGCGCTGGCTAACATGCCCGAATCCGATGTCGTGTTGATGGATATCGGACTTCCGGGACGGTCAGGTATTGAGGGAGTGCAGGAATTGAAGAAACGTCCTGCCGCTCCGCCTATCATTATGCTCACCAATTATGCGGATGATGATAAGATCATGCAGGCGATCTTTGCCGGCGCGGATGGGTATCTGCTGAAACAGACTCCCGGTGGAAAACTACTCGAAGCGATCAGAGAGACGATGAACGGCGGAACATCCATGACGCCGTTCGTCGCGCGCCGTGTGCTGGAAACATTTAAGACACGCGGAGAAGTGAAGGAAAAATCCGATCAGCAAATATCAGATCGAGAACAGGAAGTGCTTGCTCATCTTGTCCAGGGACTCAATTATAAACAGATCGCCGAAAAACTCTTCATCTCTCCGGAGACAGTGCGGAATCACATCCGGAACATCTACGAAAAACTCCACGTCCATTCCCGCAGTGAAGCAGTCGCAAAGGCGATCA
>CAIVNT010000288.1 GCA_903907305.1 uncultured Ignavibacteriota bacterium | reverse complement strand
GGATCGCGAACAAGCGCCCGCACGTGATACCCTGTTGAAAGGAGCCGTTCGATCAGGTGGCTTCCAATGAAGCCGGTGCCGCCGGTGACGAACGCTGTTGGTTTTGATGTATTCATAGATCGTATCTCATATTCTGAAATTGCATTTGGATTGATGTTACGGTATATTCAACACATTGTAATATACTATTATAAGAGTCAAAAAAGGAGTTCTTCCCTTGGATCTATTTCAAAAATGTGTTGAATTTACCCGTGCAGATGAAGTAAAAGCTGCAGGTTTATATCCCTATTTCCGTCCTATCGAAGCAAATGAAGGTCCGATCGTTGAAATGGCCGGACGCAAAATCATCATGGCGGGTTCGAATAATTATCTTGGACTCACCGCACATCCCAAAGTTAAAGAAGCTGCGATCAATGCCGTAATGAAATACGGTACCGGATGCTCCGGTTCACGCTACCTTACCGGCACGATCGATCTGCACAATCAGCTTGAAGAACGTCTTGCAAAGTTTCTCGGTTATGAGGATGTTCTTCTGATCTCCACCGGTTACCAAACTGCTCAGGCGATCATTCCTTCGTTGGTCCAGCGTGGTGAATACATTGTGTCGGATAAAGACAATCATGCATGTATCGTTATGGCGAATATGATGGCGGTCGGAATGACGGCTGAAGTTGTTCGGTATAAACATAACGACATGAAGCATCTCGAAGCGGTCATTTCAAAACTTCCGGCCGAGGCAGGAAAGCTGATCGTGACGGACGGTGTATTCAGTACGAGCGGCGAAGTGGTTGATATGCCTTCCATCGTTGCCATTGCAAAGAAGTATAATGCACGGATCATGTGCGACGATGCACATGCTACGGGCGTTATCGGAGTGGGCGGACGCGGTACAGCAAGCAAATTCGGATTGACGAAGGAAGTTGATATTACCATGGGAACGTTCAGTAAGTCGTTCGCATCCCTCGGCGGGTTCATCGCATCGACAAGATCGGTGATCAACTACATTAAGCATACTTCACCCGCATTGATCTTTTCCGCGAGTCCTACGCCGGCTTCCGTTGCATCGGCTCTGGCGGCGCTGGAGATCATTGAAGCGCATCCGGAACTCGTCACTCAGCTGCACAATAATGCGAACCGAGTACGTGAAGGACTTCGTGCTCTCGGATTCCATGTGGTAGGTGAGCCGGAGACAGGAATCGTTTCCGTGATCATCGGCGATACGGAAAAGACACTCGTCTTCACGAAAGAATTGTTCGAAGCCGGTGTGTTCGTGAATGCATTCGTCCGACCGGGTGTTCCTCCCGGACTTGAGATGCTGCGGACGAGCTATATGGCTACTCATCAAAATGAACACTTGGACAAGATCGTAGAGATCTTCGGCGTGCTTGGAAAAAAACTTGGCGTGATCAGCTGATCATTATCAATTCACCACGAAACCACGCCGATAATGATCTATCCGCGTGGTTTTTTATTGAAAGACATTCTATGGCAAACTTCACTATCCGCCCCGTCATCACGAAATCCGATACGAAGAAATTCATCGATTTCTACTACGCCCTCTATAAGAACGATCCGATGTTCGTCCCGCCGCTGCGGATGGACCGCGAGAAACTGATCGATAAGAAGAAGAATCCGTTCTACACACATTCGCAGATGGAACTGTTCCTCGCCGAACGGAACGGTGAAGTGGTTGGACGCATCGGTGCGATCGTGAATGACAATCATAACAAGGAACACAACGATAAAATCGGTTTCTTCGGATTCTTCGAATGCGTGAACGAGCAGGAAGTGGCAAACGCACTGTTCGATGAAGCGAAGAAGTATCTGCTTTCCAAAGGGATGAATGCTATGCGCGGTCCGGCTAATCCATCGGTGAATGATGAATACGGACTTCTGGTGGACGGATTCGATTCTCCGCCGGTCGTGTTGATGACCTACAATCCGAAATATTATGAAACGCTCATCACAAATTACGGATTGAAGAAAGAGAAGGATCTTTACGCATACATTCTTGATCAAAAGACGGTCTATACGGATAAATTCAATCGCGCAAATGAGATCGTGAAGCAGCGGAACAGTCTCACATTCCGTCCGATCAATATGAAGGACTTCAAGAACGAGGTTCGCCGGATCAAAGAAGTGTACAATGCTGCATGGCAGTATAACTGGGGCGCTGTTGCAATGACGAACGAAGAGTTCGATGCGCTGGCTGATGATCTGAAAGCGGTCGTGGAACCGGAATTGGTGCTGATCGCTGAATCAAAAGGGAAGATGGTCGGTTTTGGACTTTCGTTACCCGACATCAATGTTCGCCTTAAGGACAATAAGAACGGCGGTCTGCTGGGTGGATTGCTTCGCCTGCTCGTCTTCAAGAAAAAGATCGATCTCGTCCGCATTATTGTGCTTGGAGTGATACCGGAATATCAGAAATCAGGAGCGGCGGGTGTGTTATTCTATGAGACTGCCGTTCGCGCGAAGAAACTGGGATATCAGTATGGAGAAGCAAGCTGGATCCTTGAGGATAATCTGATGATGAACCGCTCGGCAGAAATGATGCAGGGGAAGCGGTATAAAACGTACCGCATCTATCAGCAGGAAATTTAGTAGTGACTGCGGAGTACAATATTCGTATTTTATTCCGGTAATTCATATTGACAATTAATAACTCCGAGGAAATCAATGCCAGTAACACCGGTTGAAAAAATTTGGATGAACGGAAAGCTGATCGATTGGAACGATGCAAAGATCCATGTGCTTTCTCATGTGATCCACTACGGCAGTTCGTGGTTCGAAGGGATCCGTTGCTATGAAACAAAAAAAGGTTCCGCCATTTTTCGTCATAAAGAACATATCGTCCGTTTGTTCGATTCCGCTAAACTCTATCGCGCCGAAATTCCATACACCGTTGAGCAGATACTGCAGGCGGATAAGGATACGATCAAAGCGAACAAGTTGAAATCATGTTACATCCGTCCTATTGCCTACCGCGGGTACGGTGATGTGGGTGTCTATCCCATGGGCTGTCCGGTCGACCTGACGATTGCCGTATGGGAATGGGGAAAATATCTCGGACCCGATGCTTTAGAAAAAGGGATCGATGTCCGTTTTGCATCATGGCAGCGTGCGGCAGGGAATACATTCCCGACAATGGCGAAAGCAGGCGGAAATTATCTGAATTCACAGCTGATGAAAATGGAAGCGCGTGCGGATGGATATGAAGAGGGAATTGCACTCGACATGAACGGACAGATCTCCGAAGGAAGCGGCGAAAATATCTTCATCGTCCGCAACGGCACATTGTACACACCGCAGTTCGTCAATGCGATCCTTCCCGGTATCACGCGTGCATCGGTCATTCAGTTGGCAAAAGATGCAGGGATCCCGGTTGTTGAAGGAAATCTTCCGCGAGAGATCGTGTATGTTGCGGATGAAGTATTCTTTACCGGAACAGCAGCTGAGATCTCACCGATACGCTCGATCGACCGTATGACGATCGGCACCGGAAAGCCGGGACCGGTCACACGTGAACTGCAGAAACGCTTCTTCGATGTGATCGAAGGGGGCAACGACAAACACGGCTGGCTCGATTTTATCTAGATCGCTGAAAATAAATGACCGTCACCTTAAAGGTGACGGTCATTTCACTTTATAACAAAAGAGATTCATATGGGGAAAGATTTCGCATTCAAAGAAGTGTTCAAGACGAAGATCAAACCGGCGTCCGTAGAGGAAATGCTCTCGAAGATCCCTGTGTTCGATAAATTGACGCCAAAAGAACTTCGCTCGGTCGCTTCGATCGTCCACCACCGTCAGTATGTGAAAGGCGAATTTGTTTTCTATCAGGGTGACCCGGGACTTGGAATGTATGTGATCGAAAAAGGCGCCGTCGGCATTGTTGTTGTCGCAGAGGATGGTGCTCAAAAAGAGATCACGGAACTTCGTAACGGGGATTTCTTCGGCGAGATCGCACTGCTGGATGAGTCTGCCCGCTCAGCGTCCGTTGTGGTGAAAGAGGATTCAGAACTGATCGGTTTCTTCCGACCGGACCTGTTCGACATCATCGAAAAGACGCCGAAGACGGGATTGAAGATCGTCGTGAAACTTGCCGAAATGATCGGCG
>CAIVNT010000287.1 GCA_903907305.1 uncultured Ignavibacteriota bacterium | reverse complement strand
GTGAAGTTGGTCAGCATTCCGCCGAGCCAACGGTCCGTTGCATAATACTGATGACCACGAACAGCTTCCGCCTGGACTACTTCTTTTGCCTGCTTCTTTGTTCCGACGAAGAGGACCTTCTTGCCTTCAGCAACGACGTTAGAAATAGCTGTCGCAGCTTCATCAAGAAGCGTCTGAGTTTTTTTAAGATCGAAGATGTGAATGCCGTTGCGCTCCATGAAGATATAAGGACGCATTTTGGGGTTCCAACGGCGGGTAAGGTGACCGAAGTGGGCACCAGCAGAGAGTAAGTCCGCGAGTTCTACACGAGGCATAGTGTTCCTTTATGTTTGGTTGTTTGACTTCTACTTTCTTCACCTTGATGCAGAGTTCCGCTGAGCGAAACACCGCTGCATCAATCCGAAAGTATGCTTGATTAGGTGTAGCATGATCGGTCGACGCACGAATGCTCCGACCGACCGGTGAAAACGATTAACGTTTGGAGAACTGGAATCTCTTACGCGCTTTTTTCTGTCCGTACTTTTTACGCTCAACCATACGGGGATCGCGTGTCATCAAGCCCTGCTTGCGGAGCAAGGTGCGATTCTCTTCGCTGACTTCGACCAACGCACGTGCGATGCCGAGAATGACTGCGCCTGCCTGGCCTGAAACTCCGCCGCCATCAACATTCACCCTCACATCGTACTTGCCGACGGTGTCGGTCACTGCAAATGTTTTGGTGATGGAGTTACGGTGTGTCTCGAGTGGGAAATAGACTTCAAACTCGCGTTCGTTAACGGTGATTTTTCCTGTACCGTTCTTTAAGAACACACGGGCGACCGAAGTTTTGCGGCGACCGACTGCGTTGATCATTTGCTGCATGTACGTCCTTCTTAATTGAATTCGATGACTTCTGGTTTTTGTGCGGCATGCGGATGTTCCGAGCCTGCATACACTTTTAATTTCTTGATGATCTGGCGACCGAGCTTCGTGTGCGGGATCATACCTTTGACCGCATGTTCAATGATGCGTTCCGGATGATTCTTCAGCACATCTTTGAACTGCTGGAACACTGCACCGCCCGGGTATCCGGTATAGTGGAAGTATTCTTTCAACTCTGTCCGCTTCCCCGTTACTTTGATTTTCTCTGCATTCACAACGATGACAAAATCACCGATGTCTGCATTGGGGGTGAACTGCGGTTTGTGTTTACCGCGAAGAATGCGTGCGATCTGCGAACTGATTCGTCCCAATGTTTTACCATCGGCATTGACAATGAACCATTTCTGCGGAACATCACCTTCTCTGAAAAATGTAGTACTCTTATCAACAAAAGCCACGTGCGTATCTCCTCGAAAGAATTATTCCTGAATTATAGGGAATAAATATATGCTTTTTCAGAGAAAAAATCAATAGTTGGTGATAACAATCTTCACAATGGTGTTATACTTGCATTTCACACTGCACATCGTTACTTTTTTGGAATTCATTCAAAAACGGAGGTATTATGAGCAAAATTAATCTGTCAAATTTTATTGCCGGTTCCTGGCAGCCATCTCTCGGGAATAATTTCTTACCTGTTGAGAATCCATCCACCGGCGAGGTCATCGCTCATGTTCCTCTTTCGGGATATTCCGATATTTCCGCGGCCGTAACGGCGGCGTCAAATGCGCTGCACGGATGGTCCGCCATGCCGATCAAAGAACGCGTGCAGGTATTCTTCCGGTATCGAGCGCTGCTCGAGAAACATGCGCAGGAACTTGCAGAGCTCGTACACAAAGAGAATGGAAAGATCATCAGCGAAGCAATGGCTGAAGTTGAAAAGAGTATCGAATTGACAGAGTTCGCATGTTCAATGCCGCAGTTGATCTCCGGTGAGATTCTTGAAGTAAGCCGCGGTGTTGAATGCAGGATCGATAAATATCCCGTTGGTGTTGTTGCATGCATTACACCGTTCAATTTTCCGGCGATGGTGCCAAACTGGACAATCCCAAATGCCCTTGTGCTCGGAAATACAATGATCCTTAAACCTTCCGAACTTGTTCCGCTGAGTGCATGCAGGATCGCTGAACTTCTACAGGAAGCGGGATTGCCGGACGGCGTTCTCAATATAGTGCAAGGCGGACAGGAAACTGTCGAAGCGATCTGTGATCACGCAGGCATTCATGCAGTGACATTCGTTGGTTCGACCAAAGTTGCAAAGATCGTCTATCAGCGCGCGACATCCCATCTGAAGCGAGCGCTTTGCCTTGGCGGCGCAAAGAATCATCTTATCGTGATGCCCGATGCACATGAAGAGATGACTGCATCAAATGTTGCCGCATCCATGAGCGGTTGCGCGGGACAGCGATGCATGGCCGCATCTGCAATGATTGCGGTTGGTTCGGTCGATCATATCATTGCAAAACTTGTGACTGAATCGAAGAAGATCGTTCCAGGAAAAAATCTCGGTGCAGTCATCTCCAAAGCAGCAAAAGAACGTATCGAACGTTATATCACCGAAGCAGAGCACATGGGAGCGAAAGTATTGCTGGATGGTCGCGGTGTGAAAGTTGAAGGAAAAGAAAATGGATATTATGTCGGACCGACTGTGATCGATCATGTTCGTCCTGAAATGAAAATTGCTCAGGAGGAAGTGTTCGGTCCGGTCTTATCGATTATACGCGCGAACGATGTGGATGAAGCACTTACAATTGAGAATGCGAATCCATACGGCAACGCGGCTTCAGTCTTCACACAGAGCGGCGGAGTTGCGCGCTATGTTGCTGAACATGCGAGTGCAGGAATGATCGGAGTGAATATCGGCGTCCCGGTCC
>CAIVNT010000286.1 GCA_903907305.1 uncultured Ignavibacteriota bacterium | reverse complement strand
CTGAGGGCACAGAGAAGAGCAGTTAAGAATGAAGAACAAAAAAGAAGACCATGGAGCCACTGAGGGCACAGAGAAGAGCAGTTAAGAATGAAGAACAAAAAAGAAGACCATGGAGCCACTGAGGGCACAGAGAAGAGCAGTTAAGAATGAAGAGCAAAAAAGCAGACCACGGAGCCACTGAGGACACGGAGAAGAGCGTTTGAGAATAAAAATCACTGAGTCATTGAGAGAAAGAAAAAAATATTTCGGCAAAGATGGCAATAATGACAGCAATATCATCAATACGCAAAGACAATTTCACGCGGCATTGATCAGGATAAAGATTAAACCACATCATGCAGGAATCGAATGAAACTGCTTACCATGATCTCCATTATTTCATTATTCTCTTTTTCTCAACGGAAACATCTTCCCCCTGTCACCATGGATAATGTCGCCGAACAATACGTCCGATTGGTGCTCGATATCGGCCGGCATGATGCGGATTATGTGGATGCGTATTACGGTCCGAAAGAATGGCAGGAAAGTGCAAAGAAAGTGAAGCCGCAGCTTACCGCGTTGAAGGATCGGGCCGAAGCGATTCTATCACATGCAAAAAGAGTTCGCGCTGCCAAACGCGATGCCGCTCAAACCCTCCGTAAAACATATCTCGTAAAACAACTCACGGCGGCATCGGCAACGATCGATATGCTGATGGGAACAAAATATTCGTTCGACGATGAAGCAAAGAAATTATATGATGCAGCACCGCCGAAATATCCCGAATCACACTTCACCGAAATACTGAAAGAACTCGATAAAAAACTTCCGGTCGGGACCGGCACCATCAGTGAACGCTATCAGCGGTTCAGGAATCAATTCATTATTCCGCGAGAAAAACTTGATACTGTGTTCACTGCCGCCATCAACGAATGCCGGAAGCGGACGAAGAAATATATCGACCTGCCGAACTCGGAAAGTTTCGTGGTGGAATATGTGAACAACAAAGCGTGGAGCGGCTACAACTGGTATCAGGGAAATTCCCACAGCCTCATTCAGGTGAACACCGATCTTCCCATATTTATTGACCGTGCTGTGGATCTTGCGGCACATGAAGGGTATCCGGGACATCATGTGTATAACGTCCTTCTTGAGACCGAACTCCTGAACAAAAAAGGATGGAAGGAATTCTGCATTTATCCGCTCTTCAGTCCGCAATCCCTGATCGCCGAAGGTTCAGCGAATTACGGGATCGAAGTTGTGCTGCCTCACTCCGAGCGGATGAAATTCGAGAAAGAGATCCTCTTCCCGCTGGCAGGACTCGATCCATCGCGTGTTGAACAGTATTACGAAGTGCAGTCGCTGTTCGGGAAACTTGCATACGCCGGGAACGAAGCGGCACGCGGTCATCTGAACGGTACGTTCACCAAAGAACAGACGCTTCGTTGGTTAACATCGTATGCCATGTTCGATTCCGCCCGTGCCGAACAACGGCTGAAATTCATCGAAAAATACCGCAGCTATGTGATCAACTACAATCTCGGTCAGGATCTCGTCCGTTCATATATCGAGAAGAAGTGCGGAAAGAATCCTACAGAAAAGAAACGATGGGAGGTATTCGAAGCACTTCTTTCATCGCCGAGAATGCCGAGCGGACTTAAATAAGGGATGTAGACCATACGCCAAAACTGAGTTGATCAACGAGAACAATTCTTTATCCGTGTCATCCGCGTTCTATTGAAAATTAATCGCCGACAGTATTGTCTGAATATCTCCCGCATGTTTTTTCCTCGCGGAATTGGATATTGCTTACCGAACATTTCGAAAGTATTTTTATTGAAATATTGCTGAACGATCACGACTGATCTACCGCAGGAGTTCGTCAGCACGCATCACATTCATTCCGAGGTTCCAATGCCTCAACCGATCACCACGTTTGCACGCGTTCACTTCTGAAGTGATTCCGCACCGCATTCTACCGTTAAGATGCTCTTAACGGTACCATCATTCTATTCTAAAAGGAATCTCCCGTGAACGACCGAAAACTCCATCCCGAAAGCCTTATGATGTCCTACGGATATAATCCCGAATGGTCAGAGGGCGCGATCAAATGTCCCATCTTCCAAACTTCCACTTTCGTCTTTAAGACCGCCGAAGAAGGAAAAGCATTCTTCGAGGTCGCATACGGAAAACGGGAACAGCGTCCGAACGAAAAGATGGGACTCATCTACAGCCGCATCAACAATCCGGATCTGGAAATTCTGGAGAACAGGATGACACTGTGGGACGACGCCGAGGACTGCGCTGTCTTCGAAAGCGGCATGTCAGCAATCTCAACCGTCATGCTGGAATTCCTGAAACCCGGCGACTCTATACTGTATAGTTCTCCTCTCTACGGCGGCACGGAACATCTGCTGCAGCATGTGCTGACGCAGTTCGGCATCAACATCATCCGGTTCAAGACGGGACAGTCCCGCGAAAAGATCATCGACATCGTGAACGAAAGCGGTCACGCTGCATCCCTGAAAATGATCTATATCGAAACTCCTGCGAATCCCACGAACGATCTGATCGACATTGCCTGCTGCACGGATATTGCGCAATATTATTCTACGGAAGCCAAGACCGTCTATCTTGCCGTGGACAATACCTACTTCGGCCCGCTCTGGCAGCATCCATTAAAGCATGGTGCGGATATCGTCCTTTACTCCGCCACCAAATACATCGGCGGACACAGCGACGTGATCGCCGGCGCGGTGCTCGGTTCATCGGCAATTATCAAACGGATCAAAACATTACGAACGTTCCTGGGAAATATGGCGGGACCATGGACGGGCTGGCTCCTGCTGCGGAGTCTCGAAACGCTGAAAGTACGAATGGAAACACAGGCGAAGAACGCGAAACATGTTGCAGAATTCTTAAAGAACCATCCGAAGATCGAACGGGTGAATTATCTTGGATTCCTTAATGAGTCAAATCCTGTGCAATATAAAATATTCAAGAAGCAGTGTCTCTCGCCCGGCGCAATGGTTTCTTTCGATATTATCGGCGGAGAGAAAGAAGCATTCATGTTTTTAAACAATCTGAAATTAATCAAGCTCGCCGTCAGTCTCGGCAGCACGGAGAGTCTCGCCGAACATCCCGCGACCATGACGCACGTGGATATCGACGAAGCGGAAAAAGTGGAACTCGGCATCTCTCCGCAGCTCATCCGTCTTTCCATCGGTGTTGAGCATTACGACGACCTGATCGCCGATATCGATCAGGCACTGGAGTGCGTGAAGGTGAAAGAACTGGAGACCGCGTAGTTTTATTACCACGAAGCCACAGAAGAGCACAGAGAAGATCAAAATTGCAGACGCGGACAATTTAGGGATAGTCATGGTGAGCGAGCCCCGCATTACACAATGGCGAGCCGAACCACACCACGAAGATACAGAGAACACGGAGAAGAACACTTTAGTAGGCGCGGATTTCAATCCGCGCCGTTTTTTTATAAAAAAAATTCCTTGTCAATTTTTCGGTTGTCACCAATCCGCAGGAAGAACTATATTGTTCATAAAAAACCATGAAGCTGACACCGAACACTATGTATCAGGCG
>CAIVNT010000285.1 GCA_903907305.1 uncultured Ignavibacteriota bacterium | reverse complement strand
GTTGACGGATTGAACGGATTGGGATAGTTCTGTGCGATATCGAATGATGCAGGAACCGATGTGACGTCAGAGACCGATGTGACGACATTCGGATCGAACGATTCGAATTTGAGAGCATCCGCCACAACGTAGTTATTGGTCTTTGCTGCATCGGAGATGATCACTTTATCGGATGATGTACCGCTGAATTCGTACGAGCCTATCAGTTTCCATGTTGATCCATTCACTGTTTGATCTACGCGGACAGTATCGGAGCCGCCATTCCTTGTAATGATAAACGGAGTATCAGTGCTTCGATTGGAACTCGGCACCCACCATCCATAGACATTGTAATTGGCTTTCGCCGGAAGGTGCGGTCTGAATTCATAATAGGTGCTCCCTGTTCCGATAGGATGGAGCAGGCTCTTCGTAACCCAATATCCCGGATTCGCACTTTCGAACCATCCTGCGCCCACAGCAGTTGCATTGGAATCTCCCGTATCGATGATCTTTTGGAATAACGGTTCTTTCGGCAGATTAAGTGAATCTGTGCTGACGACAGCAAAAATTGCCGGAACTGCACGCTGCTCTGAAGGTGAATTGATGTATGTGTCGGATGTCGCCATCTGTGTTGAACCGCCGCCGTCCAGATTAATTGCGCCGACACAACCGAGTCCTTTCAAGATACTTGCCATCTCCGTGAGACTAACACCTTCGCTGCCCGCCTGTCTTCCGTCCGCAACGATCATGATCACATGCTTGTTCGCTGTGTATCCGATCGCAGTGCGCGGATCGTTATTTGTTTCACCGACACCGGAACCCCACATCACTTCCTGATTGTACGTGATCTTTATTGAATCATTTTTAATGAGCATCGGTCCGCCGCCGATACCGACGAGCAAGTTTGTGTATTCCGTTCCTTGTGATTTTATTGGAGCCGCCTTCGGCGTCGGATCGTTTGCGCCGTATGGCAGCGGCTGAGTAAAAGAATAAACATCCGCCATCGTGCTGCCGAACTGATAGATCCAATCCACACTAAGTGAGCGGTCTTTCTTCATCCCAAAGAAAGACCGGATGACCGGATAGGAGAGAGTATTCCTTGTTACAGCGGAAACATTCGTTGCTTTCACTTCATTAGGATAGATCACAGCGGAATACGCTGCCGTTCCGCCGAAATATCCTCCATTGATCGCCGCATATGCGCCGACATTCTTTGTGAATGTATTCACCGGGATATTCGTCGCGGAGATGTAAGGTCGGACCGCTAATTTGGTATTATTCAAGTCCACATCCAGATAATAAATGCTCAGAATGGGAGAGGGACGAGAGCCGTGATACACTGAGATTCCCGCCGGAAGAGTATAATTGGCCGTTAGGTTCTGCCAGCTGATGGTCTGCGCCGATGCGACGATACTGAGTGCAAAAAAGAGAGAGAGTAATTGTTTCATAATATGTCCGAATTATTTGTTCCCAAGAATGATCTCAATTGTGAGATCTGTTTCCATCATTGAATTGATATCGATGAATTGCGAAGCGACCTCGACACCGTTCACTTTCATTGAGCGGATGGAGGAATTGACACCGTCCGGATTTAAGACGGAAAGTTTAAGCTGTTTTCCTCTGAATGTCCGTTCCGCTTTGAATTCCTTCCAACGGGAGGGGATATTCGGTGCGATCGTTACACCGTGCAGACTTGTTCTGAAACCGAGAATGTGATCCAACGCGATACGGTACATCCATACTGCGGTTCCTGTCAGCCACGAGTGGCTCGCCTGGTTCTCCGTTTCATGGTCCGGACTCGTCAGATATTCGGCGAACACATACGGTTCAGTCTCATACTGGTCGATATTGGTGGATGAATTCAGCGGGAGCATCTTTGTATAGATATCAAAAGCCGATTCTACATCGCCGTTGATGATGGACGCAAGGATGAACCAAGATGAAGCGTGATTGAACACTGCACCGTTCTCTTTCTTACCCGGAACACAGCGGCTGATGAGTCCTATTGTATCTTCCACTTCGGTGTAGCTCGGCCAGACGATCTGAATGCCGTACGGAGTGCCGAGATATTTCTTGGTGGATTTGAGTGCCATAGTTCCGCGCTCTTTCGGAGCGATTCCGGAAATGACCGACCACGTCTGCGCGTTAATGAAGATCTTGCCTTGTTTATATTTATGTGATCCGACCGATTCACCGTTGTCGCGGAACGCACGGAGATACCATTCCCCGTCCCAGCAGACTTCGTTGATCACTTTTTCGAGCTTATTATAGAATGTTTGCCAGCGATTTTTCGTCTCGGTATCATTACGATAATCGAGCAGTTCGTATGTCTTCTTCAGCATATACCCAAGGAAGAATCCTCCCCAGACCGTTTCGCCTTTCCCGAGTGGACCGATATGGTCGAGCGTATCGTTCCAGTCGCCGTTCATGATCTTCGGCAGACCTCGTTCGGTGGTGGCAGAAATGGCGAAGTCCAATGCTTTCACAAGATGTTCGTAGACCGTGCCGGAACCTTCGTCGTAATATCTCACTTCTTCATCGAGAATTGAATAATCGGCAGTCTCATTCAGATATTCTACGAGACCAAAAGGGATCCACAGGGGAGTGTCCGAGTGGTTTGTTTTCTCACCGCTGTCGGTCATCTTGAAGAAATTGTGAAGTGTAGAACCATTCTTGAATTGGAACCGGAGCGCATTCAGGAGACGCGCCCGAACACGCTGCGGCTGTGCGATGACCATGCCGATGATATCCTGGAACTGATCACGGATACCGGTACCGAAGAGGAGTCCGCCGTGATAATAGCCGGAATTACGTGCCATATCGAACGTGACCGCAGCCTGATACTGATTCCACACATTCAGCATTGCGTTCACTTTTTCGTCCGGCGTTTCCACTTTCACATGACCGAGATATGCATCCCAGTATTTTTTCACATCGTTCAATTTTGCATGGATAGTGTCGATCGATTTCAACTCATTCCATTTAATGAAATCGAACGGATTCTCCTGTTCCTTCGGAATGATTGCGAGAATGGTCGCGAAATCGGCGGAGGCATTCGCTTCGAGTGTCAATTTGGACTGGAGCGCGGCAACGGGATCGCCGGCGGTGATCTCGGTATTGGTCATCGAGCTTGTTTCGATGGAAACGGGATTCGCCTCCGATCTCCAGCGGCCGATGAACTTATCAAGACTTCCGTCGAATCCGGTCACCGGGAGTGTGTTCGTGAAATAGAGTTTGTATTTCCAGTCAATATTCGGCTGGACAACCGAAACTTTTTTGTTCAATACCCAATAGCGGCGGGTGGAGACGAGTGTTTGATGTTCTTTGTCGAATGTAATGTCGGTAAAATGTTTGTCGTTCGGCTGATTGATGATGTCGTTCAACGCATTTCCCATCATCAGTTCTGTGAAGGAGTAGATCTCCAGTGAACGCTTTTCCGAGGTGAGATTCGTGAGACGAACGGACCAGAACTCTGCATTCACATCTTTGCCGACGAAGTAGGTGATCTCACCGTGTATGCCGTTGATCTCGGTGATGATCTTCGTATATCCCTGACCATGACGGCATTCATACTTGTCATATTTCAGGTCAATTGTCGGTGCCCAACTTAATGACCAATATTTCCCTGAAACGGAATCTTTCACCATTACATAACGTCCGGGTCGGTCCCACGGAAGGCAGTTATACCGCATACGGGTGATGCGGTTATCACGAGGACAATCCAAAAAACTGAAACCGCCTCCGGTGTGCGAGATGAGTCCGCCGTAATGCTCGTTCCACATATAATTGAACCAGGGACGGGGAGTGCGCGGATCGGTGATGACGAATTCTCTGTGGTCTTCGGTGAAGTAGCCGTATTTATTGTTGATCATAGATGAGTTTTGAAATAAAAATAATTGATGAATGCAGAATGGCGAATGATGAATTAATACTTTGAAAAATTGCAACTACCCGGCATATTACAATGATGCTTAGCAATGCGCCACAAAAACACTAAAACACAAAATATCACGATAAGATCAAAATCAAATTTGTGGGATTTCGTGCCTTTGTGCTTTAGTGGCAGAGAAAAAAAATCTTTAGCAAATACACTGAGTATTTACGAAAAAATAAATAATATTGTGATGATCTTTTTTGGCCCGACGTCAACAGTAATTGAGTTCAAGTCTTTCATCGGTATAGCAGAAATCACTTTTTCTTCCAATGTGAGCAGTTTCGCTTCAGCGATTGAGAGCAGAGTGGTAATGGTTCCGGAAAGTATTTCTTCCGTAGGATTATAGACTCTCAGCACGTATTGTTTCTTTTCTCCGCTCTCAGGACTTTTCACAGTGCTGAACATGAGCTGCTGCGGCTCGATGGACATGAACGATGTGGAAGAAGGAAGATCGCCAACAGTTCTTCCTGTCTGCACCAATCGCAGAGCGTTGTTGAAATTCAACGCTTCGTTATAAACATTCCCTTTGTTCCAGTCCCCGTTATGAGGATAGAATGAGAGTTCGAAACTCTGCCTGCCGAGACACTGCGAG
>CAIVNT010000284.1 GCA_903907305.1 uncultured Ignavibacteriota bacterium | reverse complement strand
TACAGACATCCTTTATACGGATATCCTTCTGCTTTCATTCCTGCCAGTGTTGGTTTGATGATGGACTCTTCAACCCGTTTCAGAATTTCAGATGTGACAACCGGAGCGGGAGCATACGCACCCATTCCGCCGGTGTTCTTTCCTGTATCATCGTCACCGATTCGTTTATGGTCCTGTGCGGATGAGAGCAGAACATATCCTTCGCCGTCGCACATGGCAAAGACAGATGCTTCTTCGCCCGTCATAAATTCTTCAATGACGATGTTACTGCCGGCATCGCCGAATACTTTATCCTGAAAATACTCTTTCAGCGTGGATACGGCTTCATCACTCGTGGAACAGATCGCCACACCTTTTCCCGCAGCAAGTCCGTCTGTTTTGATCACATACGGCGCGGATGAATTCAGAACATATGCTTTCGCTTCTTTAAATTCCGATTGATTGAACGTTTCGTAATTCGCTGTCGGTATCCTGTGACGTTTCAGGAAATGTTTCAGGAACATCTTGCTTCCTTCCAACTGTGCCGCCGCTTTGGACGGCCCGAAGATCTTCAACCCATTCTGTTCGAACAGATCAACGATACCCAGTACGAGAGGGGTTTCATTCCCGACGATCGCCAGATCGATGCTATTCGCTTTTGCGAACTGCAGCAGTGCATCCAGGTCATCCGTTTTGATCGGCACACACTCAGCGGTCTCCGCAATTCCGGCATTGCCCGGAGCGCAGAAGATCTTCGTCACTTTTGGACTCTGCTTCACTTTCCAGACAATGGCATGCTCACGTCCGCCGGAACCGATCACCAGAACATTCATCTGTCAGACCTCCAGGAATTTTGAGAAGATCTTCGTCAGTTCATTCGTCAGTTTCATACGATTGTATTTTTCCGATATTTCAGGTCGGGCACCCTTCAGCTCATTTCGTTCATACAGCTGGTACAATTCCACGATCTTTGCTGCGATCGCATTTACATCCGTCGGCTCCACACAATCTCCTCCCGCTTCTTCAATGATCGCCCGGATGTATCCTTTCGGTACACAGCCGAGGATCTTCTTCTTCGTTCCGATATATTCAAAGATCTTTCCGGGAGTTTCCCAATCATCCTGCATCATCACCCACACCACGTCGGATGCAAGCAGATAACGGACAGATTCTTTATGTTCAAGATATCCGAGCAGGTTCACGGAGTTCTGCAGTCCCAGCTGATTGATTAGATTGATATGCTCCGCACGGAAGAGTCCCGCAAAACACGCTTCGATCCTTCCGCGCAACTGTGGATTCTCTTTGAACACTTTGGCGAGTGCTTGCAGGAAATAGACCGGTGTTTTCGTCCCATAGAACATTCCCGAATACGTGATGCGCATCTTTTCTATATGCGGCAGCACTCCGGGATTGTCCACCTGAAGATCTTCTGGATCGAATCCGTGCGGCAGTATCACGACATCGTCATGACGGAGGAACCGATGACGTGTGAGGATCTCTTCCTTCACGCGGCGGTGTGTAACAGTGATCATATCCGATTTGTGAAGGACAAGTTTCTCTTTCCGGAAATGGAGATACCGATGAAGCGGTGTGGGAAAGAATTTGAACGGATAGCTCAGCCACGAATCTCGGTAATCCACCACCAGCGGCAGTTTGAACCGTTTCTTCAATTCAACACCGATAAGGAAATCCGTCGCCGGTGGAGCCGTGGCAAAGATCACATCGAATTTTTCTTTCTCCATCACTTCCGAAGCAGCCTTTACGGCATGCCGTTTCCATCCGATCTTGTTGTCGGGAATGAAGAATGTATCACTGATGAAGTTCAATATCCGGCGTGTCCGTTCCTTCGGCATTTTTACAATATCTTTTTTCTTATGCAGAATGGAATTCGGATCGTTGGACTGAGTGCGGATGATACGGATGTTGAGCGATTCGATCTCTTTCAGGAGCGAATCATCTTTTGCGTAGTATGCGGTGTTCCCCACGGTCAGCACTGTCGGCTGCCAGCCGAATTGCGGAAGATATTTTACGAATTTCAGCGTCCGCTGAACGCCGCTACCACCGAGCGGAGGGAAATAATAGGCAATGATCAGTACTTTTTTCATTAATTGGTATGACTTCTATAAAGAACAATGATTTGACTTGTTATTCTGAGTCCCATTCAAATATTTTCGCAAAAATGGGACGAAGAATCTGACCGTACGGACAGATTCCTCACGTCGTTTTATGAAGACAAATGAGCGTGTTCAACATGATTGGGACCTACAACACAATCAATTCTTTCGGTGAAGCAGTTAAAACATCATATCCGTTCTGACGGACCACAAGTGTATCTTCGATCCTGATACCGAATTTTTTCGGGATGTAGATCCCCGGTTCGATCGTAATGACATTTCCTTCTGCAAGGATGTCCGTGCTTTTCGGTGCGATGCGAGGCAGTTCATGTATATCCAATCCCACACCGTGACCGAGCGAATGACCGAACTCTTTTCCAAAACCTGCTTTGGTAGTGATCTCCCGTGCGATGGAATCGAGATCCCTCGCACGCACGCCGCTCCGGACCGCATCACACGATTTTTGCTGGGCATCAAGAACGATTCCGTATACTTTTCTCATCTCCGACGTTGGCGTACCGATACAGACTGTTCTCGTCATATCGGAATGGTAACCGCCGTACAGGCATCCAAAATCAAGCGTGATGAATTCCCGCCGTTTTAATTTCTTCAAGGACGCAGTTCCATGCGGAAGGGAACCCCGAACTCCGCTCGCCACGATCACATCGAACGAATCATTCTCCGCACCGAGCGATTTATGCCGATAGGATATCTCCGCGGAAAGTTCCAGCTCCGTCATCCCCGGTTTGATGATCCCGAGGATCTGCTGGAATACCTTGTCCGAAATATCAAATGCTTGCTTCAGCGTGCGAAGTTCGGATGCATCCTTCACACTGCGAAGCGATTCAACAATTCCTGCCGTCGGGACAAGTTTTTTCTCCCCGATGAATCTCGTCTTGATCTCAAGATCCGCAACGGTGACGCGTTCCTTTTCGAATCCGATCTTTTTGAGCGCGGAAAAGAACTTTTGATCCGCCGCCGCCTGTGTGAGGCTCCCCTGCGTGATGATCTTCTTATCGGCAGCAACGGAAGTCTGTGTCGTTTCCTTATACCGGAAGTCCGTGAAAAAGATGGTGGTTCTTCCGGTCACGATCAGCATTCCGTTCGAGCCCGAATACCCGCAGAGATATCTCATGGATGGGAACGAAGAAGTGACGAAGGAATCCAATCCCTGATGCTTCATCTCTTTCCGAATCGCTGCTATACGCGTCCGGTAAATATTATTTTCTGCTGCCTTCATCCGTGATCAGTCGTATTAGCCGTGATAGTTCGGTGCTTCTTTGGTGATATGAATATCGTGCGGATGACTTTCACGCAGCCCTGCATCGCTCATTTTCATGAACTGCGCACGCTCCTGCAATGCAGTGATATCCTCTGCTCCGCAGTATCCCATTGCCGCACGGAGTCCGCCAACCATTTGATACACTGTTGCGCTAAGTTCACCTTTGAACGGAACGCGTCCTTCAATTCCTTCGGGGACGAGTTTCTGCACATCATCCTCAACATCCCGAAAATATCTGTCCTTGCTGCCGTCTTTCATCGCATCGATGGAACCCATACCTCGATAGAGTTTATATGTCCGTCCTTCGTATAATACTTTTTCACCGGGACTCTCCTGGAGTCCTGCAAACAATCCGCCGATCATCACTGAATCCGCCCCCGCTGCGATCGCTTTTGCGATATCTCCCGTATGTTTGATACCGCCGTCCGCGATCACCGGAATCTTGAACTTCTTCGCCATCGTCGCGCAATCCATCACTGCCGTCACCTGAGGCACACCAACACCGGCAACAATGCGCGTGGTGCAGATAGAGCCCGGACCGATACCGATCTTGATACAGTCCGCACCCGCTTTGATCAGATCCTTCGTTGCTTCAGCGGTGCCGACATTCCCTGCGATGATATCGATCGTAAATTTCGATTTCACTTTCTTCACCATTTCGATCACACCCTTGGAGTGACCGTGTGCTGTATCGATGATCACGACATCCACTCCTGCTTTCACCAGTGCATCCACACGTTCCAGTGTGTCCGCTGTGACACCTACCGCTGCACCGCACCGGAGCCGTCCGTGCTTATCCTTGCACGCATTCGGATACCGTTTCTTCTTCTGAATGTCTTTGAATGTGATCAATCCTTTCAGTCTTCCGCTCTTATCCACGACGGGCAGTTTCTCGATCTTATGTCTCTGCAGGATCACTTCCGCTTCTTCCAGTGTTGTGCCGATCGGTGCAGTGATCAGATTTGTCGATGTCATCACATCGGCGACTTTTAATCCTCGGTTCGGCTGGAACCGCAGGTCTCGGTTCGTCAGAATTCCGACGAGTTTTCCCCCTTCAACGATCGGTATTCCGGAGACACTGAACTTCGTCATCAGATCCAGCACATCGCCGACCGTTTTGTCGGCAGTGAGTGTCACAGGATTCATGATCATTCCGCTCTCGGAAC
>CAIVNT010000283.1 GCA_903907305.1 uncultured Ignavibacteriota bacterium | reverse complement strand
TTTCCGGCGCCGTTCGGACCAAGCAGACCGACGATCTCTCCCTGATTTACCGAGACGGTCACATCGTTCACTACGATCCGTTTCTTGTATTTTTTTACAAGATGCTCGGCACGCAGACTTAATATTTTTTGGGGTTGCTCAATCATAATTTCGGTTTTGTCGGGAACACTGTTTTGAATTTCGGACGGTCGGTCCGCAGAAAAAAACCGTCAAGATTGTAGAGAGACTCATCCTTCTGCAAAAGATTCTCGGGATAATAGAAACCCTCAATACCAGCAGTGATCTTGATCGTTTCCGGTTTCCCCGAATCGAATTTCATCAGGATCGCATCGCCGCTCGTTTTGTTCACGCCGTTCCCCGCACTGTCACCATAAAGGAAATACAGACTGATCGCATTCTTTTGAACGAACGTCTGCTGAAGTTTATTTTCCTTGAATGTCATCAGGATCGAGCGGCCTGTCAATTGATTGTATCGAACCGGATACGCCGAATCACTTTGCGAGAGGACAAATGCCCGCGTCTTGATCGATGCAGTTTTCAAATGATTCTTATCCAGCACAAGAAAGATCGAATCACCCGTGACCTGATTCTCCTGATACCAGACGATCGGTTTCTCGAACAGGTCGATCTTTCCTTCCTGGCGGTAGAATTTTACAAGACCGCTCCGGGCTGAAAGTTCTCCGCGGACGATCACCACGCTGTCCTTCACGATCATTCGTTTCGTGGAATCATCATACGATTCCATTGTCATACTTTTCACCGCAAGAGTATCGATCTCCCCTTTTTCGGTCGTATCGATCTGGATCAACCGGGGGCTTTCCGTCATTTTACTGTAATGCGTTGAATCCGAATGGATGAGATAATTTCCGAACATCGTCAGGTTATCGTCAGGATTCACTATCCGCACATTCAGCAGCGCTTCAGATTTCCGTTCCTTCTCAAAGTACGTCAGTTGATCCGCATAGATCACCGTTGTAGAATCGATCACCCGGACATTCCGTTGGAAGAATGCCCGCTCCTCATCCATATAATATGTGCCGATATCGGCATAAAGAATGACATGCGGAGTTTTCAGTTTTACATTTCCTTCGCCGTCCGCCCTTTTCGTGTTACCGAAATATCTTCCTTTTTTCGCCGTCAGGGTCACCGTGTCACGGATAATCTTCACACTGCCGATCAATTCCACTTCGTTCCGGTTCAAATACTGGATCGCTTTGTCACACCAGACTCTTGTCGTTCCCTGATTGAACTGCACATTCCCTGTCAGTTCCCGTACATCCTCGCCATTCTCCAGCCGCTTCCCGGCAAAGATATCGGCATTCCGCAGTACGATCAAATCTGGTTTCTGACCGAACAATAACCCGCAGAGAAAGAGCGTTATCAGCAGAGTTTTCATCATTTCCGGTCTGTCGTTCCGTTCACTTTGAAGATCTTGTAATTCCGCAAATTGTGATCGGATTCAAATCCTGTTCCCGTCAGATCTTCCGATGGCGATGTGATGTGGACAAAATCAGGCGAATGGATCAACTGCGCTTCATTCGTCCAGAACATCTTCTCCGTATGCACGACCGTTCCGCTATCAGACGTCACCACCACATGACCAACCGCTTCAAGATTGTTCGTTGCTTCATCCACCGAACCCCGGATGGATGTCAACTTTGTCGTGTGCTTTCCGAATTCATCGTAGAAGTCGACGATCACACCGGACTCCAGAAAGGTCGTCCTCGAATTGTCATAAGCATAGATGTGACCCGCACGCACTACCGCTTTCACAATTCCTGAGTCCGAGAATGTGATAGTTGAATTCCAGCTCTCTTGCGAAGGAAGTTGGGTGCCGGAGACACCATTAAGCACCGAAGGTCTGACTTTTTCTTCACATCCGGTCAGAAATACTATCAGGAATGAAGCTGCAATGAACGATCTCACGTAGACGACTCTCCGCCAAGTCCGGCTCTGACAAGATCATGTAAATGCACCACACCGTACGGTTTCCGTTCATCGTCCACGATGATCAATTGCATGATACTGAACTGTTCCATCTCCTGCAGTGCGATACTCGCCAGGGTCCCTTTCCGGATCGTTTTCGGATTCCGTGTCATCACCTGCTCAGCCGATAGATTCGTAACGTCCGTCGTCTTCTGCAAAAGCCTGCGAAGATCTCCGTCCGTAATGATTCCCGCTAATTGTCCGTTATCTTCCACAACACTCGTTGCACCAAGACGTTTCGTTGTCATTTCAAGGATAGCATCTTTCAAACTTGCTCTCAGACCGATCTTCGGCGTTCGTTCTCCGATCACCGCCAGTTCTTCGATCTTCAGCAGCAGACGTTTGCCGAGATTTCCGCCGGGATGGAACATGGCAAAATCATCGGCGGTGAAATTCTTTTTTTCCAATAATGTCACAGCCAAGGCATCACACATTGCCAGCGTTGCGGTGGTGGATGTAGTCGGGGCAAGATTATGAGGACACGCTTCTTCTTTCACGGTAATGTCGAGTGCAACGTCGGATTGAGATGCAAGATGCGAATTCATATTCCCGACCATCGAGATCGTCGGCACACCGATCCGTTTGAACATCGGCATCAGTTGACGCACTTCCTGCGTATCCCCGCTCTTCGAGATGCAGATCACTACATCGTCATTCCGCACCATACCGAGGTCGCCGTGCACCGCATCGGAAGGATGAAGAAAGATGGATGGCGTTCCGGTGGAATTCATCGTCGCGACCATTTTCCGCGCAATAATGCCGGACTTTCCCATTCCCGTTACGACGATCCTTCCTTTGCACGCATAGAGAATATCCACCGCTTTTTGGAATGAAGCATTGATGTTCTTTTCCAATGCGGCTACGGAGTCCGCTTCCATGCGGATGACCCGTTTTGCTGTTTGAATGTCGATAGAATCGTTGGACATGGGATTATAAGAATTCTTTTACGGTTTTATCAATGGCGGTAACCTGCTTCAGCAGATCCTCCAACTGTGACAGCGGAAGCTGGCTTGCTGCATCACTCAACGCTTTCGACGGATCAGGATGCGTTTCAACGAACAGTGCATCAATCCCAACAGCAGCGCCGGCGCGCGATAATGGAAAAATAAATTCCGGCTGCCCGCCGCTCTTTCCGTTCTCGCCGCTCGGCAGCTGTACGGAATGTGTGGCATCAAGAACGACAGGATATCCCAGTTTTTTCATCATCACCAATCCGCGCATATCAACAATCAGATTGTGATAACCGAATGTCGTGCCGCGTTCACATACGAGAATATCAGTATTTCCCGTCGAAGCGACCTTCTCAACCGGATGCTTCATGTCGTCAGGTGCAAGAAATTGTCCTTTTTTGATATTCACAGCCCGGCCACTTTTTCCCGCAGCTAATAACAGATCGGTCTGTCGGCAAAGGAACGCCGGGATCTGAAGAATATCCGCCACCTGCGCTGCAGCTCCAACTTCTTCAGCGGTATGGATATCCGTAATGATCGGCATTCCAAAAGTCTGTTTCACTTCATCCAGAATCGCAAGCGCCTCATCTATTCCGATAGTCACAAATCCGTTCATGCTTGTGCGGTTCGCTTTTTTATACGATGATTTGAAAATCACCGGCATTCCGAGTTTTTCGCTGATCGCTTTCACTTTTTCCGCGGTATACATGATCATATCGCGGTTTTCAACGACACACGGTCCGGCAAACAACGCCAGTGGATTTTCGCCACCAATCTTTACGGATTGCACGGTTACAATTTTCGTTATCATAAATTAAGGTACCAATCTTTACGGGTTAAAGCAAAAAATATGCAACCAGAGCACCGGAGAGACCGCAGCATACGTTAACGAGATCGTTATTCATCCACCGGAATCCCCGCACAAGTGTAGTCGGCACTTCGTGAACAACCGTTCTCTCCGTCACTTTGCCCTCTTCAGTGCTGTATTGCGCCTGGATCGTTGCTCCGAGAAGACTATCCACAATGGAACCGATCACACCGCTGATGATCAATTTTCCAGAGATACTCCACGAAAGGAATGAAGGTTCAAAGATTGCAGCAGAGAGAACGATTAACCCCGCGCCAAGCGCACCGCCGATGAATCCGGCAAGCGACACTCCGCCGCTCGTCCCAACATCCACAGACCGAAGCGTAATGATGGAACGAGGTCTTCCTTTCAATAATGTTCCGATCTCGGTTCCCCATGTATCCGCAGTAACAGCCGCGATGGATGCAAGATACATTACATAAAAGTCATTTCTTTCCGGGAACGAATACCACAGGATAATGATGATCCCTGCCAAACCACCGTTTGCCGTCACCTGTCCGGAATCACGCTTGCTGGATTTGTCAAAGATGAGCTCAAGTTTTTCTTTCTTTGCTTTTCCGTATTTGGACAACAGACTTGAGGCAATAAAGAATGTCAGGATCGGCATCGTCCACATCCAGCCGCCGATGCCGTAGACGATGGTCGCGAGCAGGAATGTGGCGACACTGCCGCTGAGCGAAAGGAAATTGAAGTAATATGAAAATAGTCCGATCGAAACACCCAGAACGATCGCAAGGATCATTTGTTCCGATGGATGAGCGTGGGTTGGATAGAGAAAATAATACAAAAGAAACGCCGCACTCAATGGCACGGTCAAGTTGTCCGATCCTTTGAAACTAATCAATTCCCAGCCGGTAACGAACATTGAGATCACCAGAACGACAATGAAAACCGGTGCAGCGGTCTGTATGTTGAAATATCCGAATAATCCATAAATGCAGAGGAACGATGAGACGAACATGGTCATTGTTCCTTCCACCGTTTTTCTTTCAAGATCGAGATCGATAAAATGCGGAACTTTTACCCGTTGTCCCACCATCGCGGCCAATGCATCCGGAATTGCAAGGATCGAGATTGAAATGGTCAGAATGACCGGAGAGACATCCCAAAAGAGAAGCACCAACAGAAAGAATGAAAGCGGATGATACGTTGTGCCGTAGGAAGACCGATCGATGCCGTGGAGACTCTTGAGAAAATCCAGTTTCACGGAAAGGAATGTGCCGATCACCATAATTCCGGTGATCGTCAGGACGGGGATTCCCGAATTGAAGACGAACGGTGAGCACATCATCAGCACGCCGGCGACGATATGGACGAATTTGCGGGTGACCTCCGAACCGCCGTTCAGCAGCCGCCGGATCATTTCCGCGGCGGCGACCATCATGCCGACAAGGAAAAAAACAACGACAATGAACAGCCATTCCTCGGTTGTTGGAGCAGCGAATAGTCTCATAGCACTGCAGTTTCTTCCGCATGCACGATCGTGCCGGAAACGATCTCGGAGATTAATTTGGTCATGATGAGTTTTGAATCTCCCGATGATTTAGCAGCAAGATCTGCCTCTGCCAGAAGAACAAAGACGTTTTCGATCTCACCTGGACGAAAATTCTTCAACTGCTCCAGACTCTCTTTCAATGCAAACTGATTGAAATACGTGAACCGAAGCATTTCCTGATCACTTTTCTTCTGCCGTTGCGCATCCTGCAGCTTCCACAGTTTAACGAAATGGAGCGTCAATACGGCGATCAGACCCACCGGGCTCTCGCCGGAACTGATGAGACGTTCGGCGATCTCCATGGCTTTGGCAACTTTTTTTTCGGCGATCTTATTGGAAAGTTCAAACGGAGTGAATTCACGCGAGACACCGACCACACGTTCAATATCTTTTGCCGTGATGACCGATCCTTCAGGGATCGTCAGCAGAACCTTCTCTATTTCATTCAAAAGTTCACGCATCGAACTGCCGACATAACCGAACAATAACTGAACGGCGGCCGGTTCCATCGTCCGTTTCATTTTTTTCATCCGCGATTCGATCCATGCCACCGTCTCATAATCCCGCAACTCAGATGCTTCGTGGATGATACCGAGCTTTTTAAACACGCTATACGGCTTCTTTCGTAGATCCGCGGAATGTGCTATCATCACAAGAGTAGTCGTCGCGGAGGGATGTTCTGCATACGCCTCCAGAACATCCTTATCTTTAACTTTGTCAAAATCCTTGATGATCACTACGCGTCGGTCCGCCATCATCGGATACGATGAAGCAAGTGAGACGATCTTTTTTCCGTCGATCTCGTTACCGTGAAGAAGATCGAAATTGAATTCTCTCATTGTTGGATCCACGGCATGCGTAATGAGCGCATCAACGACCTCGTCGATCAAGAAGGTCTCTTCACCGCAGAAAAAATATAATGGAGCGAACTGTCCCTTCTTGAACGAAGAGATAAACGGTTCCACATTGAATTTTTCTTTGGATTTTGCCATGATGTTTCGGACACTCCTTCAGCGAAGGATGTTTATTCGACCACAGTCATTTTAAGGATCATCACTTTTTCGAGAGGATTATCTCGCGGATCTCGCGGCACAGCAACGATCTTGTCCGCAACATCCATTCCCTCAACAACCTTTCCGAACACGGAATACTGCCCGTCCAGAAATGTGGTTGGAACAACCGTGATATAGAATTGGCTGCCGTTGGACATTCGCTGCGGATTGATCTGATCGCCCTGCCGTGCAGCGGCGATCACTCCGCGGTCATGCGAAAGACCGATCTCGGCATCGATGCGGTAATCCGGTCCGCCCATTCCGTGCGTGCTCCGGTCGCTGTTCTTCGAGTTCGGATCGCCCCCCTGGATCATGAAATTCGGGATCACACGATGGAACGTGGTACTGTCATAATATCCTTCTTTCGCAAGTTTGCGGAAGTTCGCTGAATGTTTCGGTGCGGCAGAATCATTCAACTGGATGGTGATATTCCCGAGACTTGTCTGGATGACGACAAATCCTTTCTTCGGATTCGGTTGTTGTTCGCCCACGGCTGTTTTGTCCTTTTTGTTTTTGGAAGTGTTTTTTTGAGCTTCGGTAAATTGTGCGCACAAAATGAATGCACAGAGAATAAAGTGAAGATAGTTCATGCTCCCCTTGTATTGATTGTTTGTTCAATGGTTTCGATACTACAT
>CAIVNT010000282.1 GCA_903907305.1 uncultured Ignavibacteriota bacterium | reverse complement strand
GCAATGGGAACGAACATTCAGACGCAGAATCTTTCAGCGGATGATTTCGGCGGCGAGTATTACAACGGCTGCAATGAATATCTGCTGGTGACGAAACCGTCTGCAATTGAAAAAGTGCATCACGATTTTCTCGCGGCAGGCGTGGATGTGATCGAAACGGATACTTTCGGTTCATCGTCCATCGTCCTTGCTGAGTATGGACTTCAGGATCGTGCATATGAGATCAGTAAACTTGGCGCAGAGCTGGCAAAGAAAGTTGCTCGGGAATTTTCCACCGCCGCTCATCCGCGATTTGTCGCCGGTTCCATCGGACCGACAACAAAACTTCCGTCGCTCGGTCACATTACATTTTCCGAAATGGAACGGACATACTACGAACAGGTGGCCGGACTCGTTGAAGGGGGTTCCGATCTTCTGATTGTTGAGACTTCGCAGGATATTCTTCAGGTGAAATCCGCTCTAGGAGCTGTATTCAAATACTTCGCTGATAAACGGATCAAACTTCCCGTTGTCACCTCCATCACTATCGAAACGATGGGGACAATGCTCATGGGGACGGAGATCGGCGCAGCGTTGACCGCGCTCGATCCGTATGATATTTCAGTGATCGGAATGAATTGCGCGACCGGACCGAGAGAGATGTCCGAGAATATCCGTTACCTGACCCAGAACTCCAGGATTCCTGTTTCGTGCATTCCGAATGCAGGTCTCCCGGAAAATGTCGGCGGTGTAGCTCATTATCATCTCACACCGAACGAGATGGCGGAATGGCTCTCACACTTTGTGAAAGATTTCGGCGTGAGTGTTGTCGGCGGCTGTTGCGGTACGCGCCCCGAACATTTAAAAGCGGTCGTTTCTGCAATGAACGGACTCACCCCGAAAGCCCGGACGATCGAGTATCAGCCGTCTGTCTCAAGTCTGTATTCCAGCGTAACGATGGAGATGAAGCCGGCCCCGCTGATCGTCGGCGAACGGACCAACGCGAACGGTTCCAAGAAATTCCGTGATCTCCTGCAGAAAGAGGATTACGATGGAATGGTGCTGATGGCGAAAGAAGCGTTGAAAGAAGGAGCGCATGTCCTTGATGTGTGCGTTGCGTATGTAGGACGTGATGAAGTCCGAGATATGAAAGAATTCGTATCCCGTTTGAATACACAGGTGCAGCTGCCGTTGGTGATCGATTCCACCGAGACAAACGTGATTGAAGCGGCACTGCAATTGTGTGCCGGCAAGTCGATCGTAAATTCGATCAATCTTGAAGACGGCGAAGAAAGAATTGCGCATGTCGTTCCGTTGTGTAAAAAATACGGTGCCGCAGTGGTTGCATTGACCATCGATGAACGCGGAATGGCGAAGAGTGCAAAGGATAAATTTGAGATCGCGAAACGGATCTACGATCTGGTGGTGAATAAATACGGAATGAAGCCGAGCGATCTGATCTTCGATACGCTCACATTCACGCTCGGAAGCGGCGATGAGGAGTTCCGCAAAGCTGGTATCGAAACGATCAGAGCGATCGGGCTGATCAAAAAAGAATATCCCGAGGTCGGATTCGTCCTCGGTGTCAGCAACATCTCTTTCGGACTTGCACCGCATATCCGTCACGATCTGAACTCCGTGTTCCTGCATTACGCAATTGAAGCCGGTCTCTCACAGGCCATCGTGAACGCACAGAAGATCAAACCGCTCTATAAGATCGATGACCGCGGACGGGAATTGTGTAAGCAATTGGTGTTCGATGAACGACAATTTAACGGTGAACGATGCACATACGATCCGTTGACGGAATTGATGGCGTATTATGCCAACAAGAAGTCCGATGCAAAAGCAGAAAAAAAAGAACGGGCCGGTACAATCGAAGAGATCCTGAAGAACCGTATTATTGACGGTGAAAGAACTGATGTTGGGACGGATCTTGATGAAGCGCTGAAGAAACATACTCCGCTGCATATCATCAACGAGATTCTTTTGGATGGAATGAAAGTGGTCGGCGACCTGTTCGGCCGCGGTGAGATGCAGCTGCCGTTCGTCCTCCAGTCCGCCGAGACGATGAAAGCATCGGTCGCTTATCTTGAGCAATTCATGGAAAAAAGCGATGCAACGAACAAAGGCTCCATGGTGCTCGCAACGGTGAAAGGTGATGTTCATGATATCGGGAAAAATCTTGTTGATATCATTCTGACCAACAACGGATATAAGGTCTATAATCTTGGCATCAAACAGCCTCTGGATGCGATCATTGCGTCCTGGCAGGAAACGAAAGCGGATGCAATCGGAATGAGCGGTCTGCTCGTGAAATCCACTGCTATCATGAAGGAAAATCTTGAACTGATGAACGAACGCGGACTAACTCCCCCGGTCGTTCTCGGCGGTGCTGCATTGACAAGAAGGTTCGTTGAGAACGATCTCCGTGCATTGTATAAAGGTACGGTTGTCTACGCAAGTGACGCGTTCGACGGTCTCCGGTTCATGGAACAATTGAAGAGCAAAGGGGCGGAAAGTTTCGCGCCAACCATTTCCGCTGAACCGATGATCAATGAAGACGGCGATGAACTCCTGACCGGTTCCGAAGCGAAGATCTCGGCCGCACTGAAAGAACAGGCAGCGCTGCCGATGTCATCAAAAGTATCGACGGATGTTGCCATTCCGACTCCACCGTTCTGGGGGACGAAAGTTGTCGACAATATTTCCCTTGATGAGATCTTTGATTTCATCAACGAGGCTGCTCTTATTAAAGGACAGTGGCAGGTTCGGAAAGGGAAGCGTTCCGAAGAAGAATATCGTAAAGAAGTGGACGAGAAAGTGCGTCCCGATCTCGAACGGCTGAAAGCTCAATCGAAGAATGAACTTCTCCTTCAGCCGAAAGTGGTCTATGGATATTTCCCGTGCAACTCGGATGGCAACGACCTGATTATTTATCAGGATGATATGAAAACGGAACGGACACGCTTCATATTTCCGCGTCAGAACGACGACCGTTTCCTTTGTCTGTCCGATTATTTCGCGCCGAAAAATTCAGGCAGGATCGATGTCGTTCCGTTCCATATGGTGACAATGGGTGCAAAAGCGTCGGAGCATTCTGCGAAACTATACGCCGCGAATGACTATAAAGAATATTTGTTCTTCCATGGACTGAGTGTCGAGTCTGCCGAAGCACTTGCGGAACTGTGGCACAAGAAGATCCGTGAAGAACTTGGAGTCGCCGGTAAGGATGCGAAAGAGATCAAACGTCTGTTCAGTCAGGGATATCAGGGGTCGCGGTACAGCTTCGGTTATCCCGCCTGTCCGAATCTGGAAGATCAAACGAAACTGTTCGAACTGCTTCGTCCCGAACAAATTGGTGTTCATCTGACGGAAGAGTTCATGCTCGAACCGGAACAATCCACCGACGCGATCATCGTTCATCATCCGGAAGCAAAATATTTCAACATTAAATAATTACCGAAAGCATTTAACGACATGTCATTCCCGCACGTTCCGCTTTTTGGAATCCCGCAAGGCGGAATCTCAAAGAGCGGGATTTTTGGCGGGAATCCATATTACTGGACCCCCGATAGGAATTCCGCTTTATGTTCCGCTTTATGGAATGCCGTGACCGCGGAATGCAAACAACGGCAAATCCCGCTTCGAACGGAATCCGAAGTGCGGGACATTCGGCCAACGGCCACATTGTGGGGGTGACATTAGTTTTTTTAAGATAGCCTCTAATTATATTGATACTTTTTTAATTCAAAAATCGTTTTCCAACAACCAGAATCAAGCATCTATTATTCTTTGAAAGGACACTATCACAATGCCAAATTTAATCTTGATCCGCCACGGCGAATCGCAGTGGAATCTTGAGAACCGTTTCACCGGTTGGGTCGACGTACCGCTTTCTCCGAAAGGGGAACAGGAAGCAAAAGAAGCCGGCGAGAAATTGAAATCATACAAATTCGACAAAGCATTCACCTCCAAACTGCAGCGCGCGAACAATACACTGAATTTCATTCTTCAGGCAAGCGGTCAGACGAACATCCCGATAGAGTTCGATGTTGCGCTGAACGAACGTCATTACGGTGCACTACAGGGACTGAACAAAGGTGAGACAGCGCAAAAATACGGTGATGAGCAGGTGAAGATCTGGCGCCGCAGTTATGACGTTCCGCCGCCGAAAGAAAAAACAGATATGAATCCGGATGGTACCAGCGAAAGCCTGAAAGATACGGCCGCCCGGACGCTTCCTTATTGGGAGAAAAACATCATGCCTGAAATCAAAAGTGGGAAAAATATCATCGTTGCCGCCCATGGTAACAGTCTGCGTTCCATTGTAATGCATCTCGATAATCTCACAAAAGAGCAAGTTTTGGAGCTAAATATCCCGACAGGTGCACCGTTACTCTATGTATTTGATTCAAATGGCACGATTGTTGAAAAGAAATATCTGTAAAAGACAAATTGGTAGAAATATTGATATAAGAAGTGTTTGTCTGATTTTATTCTATATTGAGTTTCGAACAAGTTTTCACTATAATTTCAATAGTAACAGCCAACCTCGAGGAGAAAAGTTATGGCAACATTTATCACCGAAGAATGCATCAACTGCGGAGCATGCGAACCCGAATGCCCGAACACGGCCATCTATGCCGGCGGTGCACAATATGATTTCAACGGCGGAAAGCACGATGCAGTCTCGAACGATTTCTATTATATCGTTCCGGAAAAATGCACCGAATGCGTCGGTCACTTCGATCAGGAACAGTGTGCAGCGGTTTGCCCTGTTGATTGCTGTATTCCCGATCCGAACCGTCCTGAAACCGAAGATGCATTATTCGTCCGTGCAAAATCGATCCATCCGGAACGTGCATTTGCCGAATTGAGTGCATCGAACTCCCGCTTCAGAAAATAATTGCACTACAGATGTTTTACAGAAGGTCGGTTCATTGTTTGAACCGACTTTTTTATTTTAGAGACAAATATGAAAATAGGAAAATATACACTCACCGCTATTGAGACCGGCCGCTTTGCACTGGACGGCGGAGCAATGTTCGGTGTTGTCCCCTGGGTCTTTTGGTCCAAGACGAATCTGCCTGACGAGAAACAGCGCATCACCCTAGCCGCACGCTGTCTGCTGATCCGGGGAGAAGGACGAACGATCCTTGTTGATACCGGGAACGGCTCGAAGTGGAATGACAAACTGAAGGACATCTATCGTCTGGATTATTCCCATTTTGCATTGGAGGATTCACTTGCAAAGGCGGGAGTGAGATCTGAAGAGGTGACCGATGTGATCCTGACGCATCTGCACTTCGATCATTGTGGTGGAAGCACGAAAGTTGTCAACGGTGAACTTGTTCCGACATTTCCAAACGCAGCACATTATGTGCAGAGAGCTCATTGGGAATTGTCCCAGGATCCTTCGGACCGTGACCGCGCCAGTTTCATGAAAGATGATTTTATGCTTCTTCATGAAAAAGGAATGCTGAAGTTTGTCGATGGTGAACAGGAGATATTCCCCGGCATTTCAATGGTCGTCTGCAACGGCCATACGATGGCTCAGCAGCTGCCGAAGATAACAGATGGAACAACCACACTGCTGTTCTGCTGCGATCTTGTTCCAACGACCTCACACATTCCATTTCCCTATATCATGGGATACGATCTTCGTCCATTAGTGACGCTGGAAGAGAAGAAACGGATCCTTCCGCTGGCGGAAAAGGAAGGATGGATCCTTTTTTTTGAGCACGATCCGGAAACAACAGCGGCAACGTTACAACGCACTGAAAAAGGGATCGTTATAAAAGAAAAGTTATCATTCTAATTTGGGAAGCATTCCTCAATGAGCGAACATATCGTCTGCAGTGTTGATGAAGTAAAGTCCGGTCGAGGTAAGAAAGTGGTCATCGACGGTGAAGAGATCGCTCTGTTCAAAGTAGATGATGAGATCTGTGCTGTTTCCAATATGTGCCCTCATCAAAAATTCCAAAAACTGCACGACGGGATGTTCGAGAATGGTGTCGTTACATGTCCTATGCACGGTTGGTCGTATGATGTCAGGACCGGAATCTCGACAAACGCCAGCGGAAAGCTCAAAACATATACAACCGGCATTAAGAACGGAAAGATCCTCTTGGAAATTGATCCAATGAATTACTGATTCAATCTTGTGATCTTGCAATTATTGTGTCGTTCACTTCATGACTCTTTCTGAACATATCAAATCCAAAGCTCTCGAACTTGGCATTCACAAAATCGGAATTGCTAAAGCTGAGGAATTGTCAGTTGAAGGGGCACATCTTAGGGAGTGGCTCAACCGCGGTCATCACGCCTCCTTGCGGTGGATGGAAAAGAATGTAGAGAAACGGATCGACCCGCGCCTGATCGTTCCGGATGCGAAGTCGGTGATCAGTCTTGCCGTAAATTATTATACTCCGACCCTTCATGATCCGAGCGACGGTGAAGGAAAGATCTCCCGGTATGCATGGGGAGATGATTATCATATTCACGTAACAAAAAGAATCCAATCGCTCTTTGAAAGCATCAAACAAATAGCTCCCGAATCAGAGGGACGATATTATGTTGATACCGGCCCGATTATGGAGAAGGTATGGGCTGAACGCGCGGGGATCGGATGGCAAGGGAAGCACACGAACCTGATCACGAAAGAGTACGGTTCGTGGGTATTTCTCGGGGAGATCATCACGACGCTGGAATTGGATGTTGATCCGCCGATAGAGGATTTCTGCGGGACATGTACTGCTTGTATCGATGCGTGTCCCACCGATGCCATTCATCAGCCGTATGTCCTCGATAGTAACCGCTGTATTTCGTATCTTACCATAGAACATCGCGGTGAGATCGCAGAATCTCTGGGAAAGAAGTTCGATCAATGGATCTACGGCTGCGATATCTGTCAGGATGTGTGTCCCTGGAACAGATTTCAAAAAGAAACGGAACATAAAGAGTTCATCGCAAGAGAAAAGAATATCGATCCTTCGCTGGATGATCTGGTCGAAATTTCACAAGAGGAATTCAGCTCCCGCTACAAAAATTCCCCTATGAAACGGACGAAGCGCGAAGGAATTATTCGTAACGCAAATATTGTTAAGAAATTATAAAACATCACAGTCACCCTGAGCGAGCACCGGATTGTTCGCCATGCGAGCCGAAGGGTGATTCAATATTTTACTCAAAGAGTGCATTCACATGTCAGATAATCATAGAAAAGTCATCATCATTGGTTCCGGTCCTGCCGGACTCACTGCGGCAATTTATGCCAGCAGAGCAAATCTCAACCCGCTCATCTTCGAAGGGATTCAGCCCGGCGGACAATTGACCATTACCACTGAAGTGGAGAATTATCCCGGATTTGAACATGGTATTCAGGGACCCGAATTGATGGATGTGATGCGCAAACAGGCGGTCCGTTTCGGCGCCGAATCACAATTCAAGATCGTTTCTAAAATTGATTTCTCTGCTCGTCCATTCAAAGTATGGGTTGATGAAGAGCTGTTCACATCGGATGCTGTGATCGTTTCGACCGGTGCTTCGGCAAAGTGGCTTGGACTCGAATCCGAGAAACAGTTCTCCGGATACGGTGTTTCAGCATGTGCAACCTGCGATGGATTCTTCTTCCGTCATCAGGAAGTGTATGTGGTTGGCGGCGGCGACACGGCAATGGAAGAGGCAAGTTTCCTGACGAAGTTTGCGTCTAAACTGACACTCATCCATCGGCGTGAAGAGTTTCGGGCTTCAAAAGTGATGCAGGACCGTGTGCTGAATAATCCGAAAGTCTCAGTTGAGTGGAATACGGCTGTTGAAGAAGTTCTTGGTACTGTGGAGAACGACAAAAAGAAAATGACCGGACTGCGGTTGAAGAATCTGAAGACCGGAGAAGTGAAAGATGTGAAAGCAGACGGATTATTCCTGGCGATCGGACACAAACCGAACACGGAGATATTCAAGGGAACCCTTGACATGTATGAGAATGGATATTTAAAAGTGCAGGCAGGTTCTACGAAGACAAATATTGAAGGAGTCTTTGCGGCTGGTGATGTTGCGGACCAATATTACCGACAGGCAATCACTGCTGCCGGCAGCGGATGTATGGCCGCGATCGATGCCGAGCGGTGGCTTGCTGAGCATGAATAGAATATCAATGGAACACAGATCAGACGGATCGGACTGATTCGAACGGATAATTCAAATCATTTTAAAATAAAACACAAATGCCTTTGTAGAGAATTATGCAAAGGCATTTGTGTTTTTAAAACATTCTGTCACAAACCTCTGACAATATAGTGTGTAAAGAATGAAATCATGTCAGTCAATTCTGACACCATTTCACAAAAAATCTTCTGGGCCATCAAAAATCTTTCATTTATTGCAATAATGAGATTGGCACGCCTCTTGAAATACTATGAGGCATCACCAAAAAAAATACAACATCATAAACTCAGGAGGCTATATGTTAGTACGTTTTCAACCCGTATCAAATATTTTTGATGAGATCGATACGATAATCAATTCAACACTTGTTCCTTTTCCCGCTGGGAACAGATCGGAACGGTCGGGAAGATTCAGCAGTTTGTCCGTGAAAGACAGCGGGGAACAACTTCACGTTTCGTTGGAACTGCCCGGATTATCTAAGCAGGATGTATCCGTGAATGTGAACAACGATATTCTCACTATTTCCGGGGAGCGGAAGCAGCCGGAGAAAAAAGAGAATGAACAATGGATCAGGAATGAGATCAGATATGGAAAATTCGAACGAACGATCACGTTACCATATTCCGTTGATGTGGAAAAAGTTTCAGCATCACATGAGAATGGAATTCTTTCCATCATTCTACCGAAGCACGAGAAAGCCAAACCGAAACAGATCTCTATCCGATAACTGAATCACGAAAGGAAGAATGAAAATGACTACCGAAACAAATGAGAAACGAATGACACACACCGTTGTACCAGCGGTGAATATCCTTGAAACTCCCAGCTCTTTTATTGTATCACTTGATATTCCAGGGGCTGTAAAGGAGAACGTCAATGCTGCGATAGAGAACAATACACTGCTTGTTACGGCAGAAGCTGCCGACATAACAGACACTGAGAATGCTGAACCGGCGAGACAATTCCGGCGCGAATTCTCATTGGCAAACGATATCGATCTTCAATCCATTGATGCTAATTATAACGATGGTGTTCTGACGATACTGTTGACCAAAAAGCAGCAATATTTGCCGAAAAAAATCAGCATCAATTGATGCATTCTGTTTGAATTTACCGCGGCATCAATGAATGGATCACAGTGAAATCCCGCTCATTCAAGCGGGATTTCGTTTTGTATCAGCGCAAACAATGCAGAAGACATGCAAAATTTGCATGGATACGAAATTAAAACAAGCCAAAAGTGATAAAAAATGGCGCTAATCGGTTGGCACACAAATTGGATTAAGAATAACCATGGAAGTTGAATACGACAATTTAACACTCACTATTCTTTCAATCATTTAAAGGGAACCACTCATGAAGATCACCTTTGCAGCAATGCTGATGGCATTAATGATCGTCGGATGCGATAAAAGCAGTCCTGTCGATACGGCCAGCACGTCTGCGACACAGACGGAAGCAACATTTGGCGAATTGACGATGCTAAAAACAACATTGACGACCGGTTCCATTCAGATCGTTACAGCCGACACCGGAATCTGCACGCATGATTCCCTGCGCAATGTTCGTATGCTTGATTCACTGAAGGCATATCTTGCTTTGACCGATGAACAGTTCGTTTCAGTTAAAGAATTCGGTGCAACATTATTTACAAGACTTGGAGATATCCGCCTCCAGGTGATGGCAAAAACGATCACAAGAGATTCTGCTCAGGCTCTTGTTGTTGTAGCACGTGATCAATTTGTTGCGGACATAAAATCGATCCTTACGGAAGCTCAGTTGACATCATTCGAAACATGGTTGACCAAGTATTGGAATAAACCACAACGGGGCGTGCCCGGTGGACACGGCGGGCATGGTGGACCCGGTGGTCGCGGTGGACATGACGGACATGGTGGTCACGGCGGACCGCATCACCCGTAACAAATTCACACAATAAAAAAAGGCGAACTCAGTTCGCCTTTTTTATGTACCTCATAGATTCCTACGGGGTATTTTTATTTTAAACTGACTGAAAGATGTACCCCTCGATAATCAGGTCCCAGCAGAGGCGAGATCGCGACATTATCTGTTATTGTCCTATGAAGATATGGAATCACATAACCGATCATGCTGCCGACCGCTGCACCAACCGCAACATCCGAAATGAAGTGGGCGCCGGATGTAACACGGAGCATTGCTACTGTTGATGCCAATCCCAATGCTCCTCCCCACACATATGTCTTATATTCCGAATTGGGATGATAATCGGTATACACCGTAGCGAAAAATACAGAAGTTGCAAATGCCGTTGTAGAGTGTCCGGAAAAAAATGATCGTCGGGAATCATTTCCCTGTTTCAACGATAACGGCGCTGATGCACTGTAGACATAAGGTCTGATCCGTTTTGCACTTCCTTTTCCCATTGAGGGGGTAAACGTGGTGAAGAGAAGAGTTTCAAGATACATCGCGGTGATCGTGCCGGCATCTTTCCTGATTGAATTATCGAACAGCAGCAGCACGGGGGAGAGAATGGAAGCTCCCACGAGGACATCGCTGATCTTTGATTGTGTCCGTGAATAGTTGCCGGCGGTGAATCTATCCACACCATTGATAGAATTTTTGTCCAAAGCATCTATCTCGGCAGTGCTGAGGGGAGGGATGCTGTCATCGATCGCTGATGCAATGAACGCGACTGCAACTCCTGCTCCGAAGATGAAACCATCGGTTGTCCAACCGGTGGTGTAGGGTGAATGGACAGAGGCAGAGTCCTGCGAAAGGAGTGGTTGAGACAGCAGTACGCACAGTAGAAATGCGAAGGAAGTTATTTTCATATTCATTTGACGTTATTGAAACCATGTTCTTATTAAAGAAGATGAATAATTTTCTTCAAAATTCAATCACCGTGCTAAAATATATGCATTGTTCAGTGAGGAATCGTTGAAAGGACGTTTTGCACTTAAAATAATCCTTGACATTCAATTATTTTGGTTGTAAAATTACACAAATGTAAACGTTTACAATTGATATAGAACTAATCACTACCGAAGTAATTGCTTAATCAAAAATGTAAAGGTTTTCATAACCCCTATGAGATCAAGCATCATTGATGTGGCTGAAAAAGCCGGAGTTTCAATCGCGACTGTCTCGCGCGTTTTGAACGACAGCGATAAAGTGAGGCCGGCGACCAGGGAGAAGATACTCTCTATAATAAAAGAGATGAAGTATGCTCCCAATCCTGCGGCCAGGGGATTGATCATGAGAAAAACGGAGGCGATCGGTCTGCTGCTTCCGGATCTTCACGGTGAATTCTTCTCTGAAGTGATACGCGGTGCCGACGAAGCGATTCAAGAACACGGTTACCATCTGATCGTTTCTAGCTCCCATAATGATCCGAAAGAGATTGAAGCAGCACTACGGTTT